>NZ_CEZBFX010000006.1:0-105582 GCF_982964205.1 Roseofilum sp.
TCATTGGTGGCCAGTGTGACTTTCTCTTTCCCATACTATCCGGATTTGGTATCATTGGTAATCTGTAAACTATTCTTTGCTTAAAAGTCCCTATGCCCCCATTCCCTGATTCTCCCATGTCCTGCTCACCACTGAGGCCAACTTTCCACCGGTTGAGTAGACATCACCCGATGCATTCCCGCAGCCGCAAATCGTGCAAATGTAGCATTAGCTTGTTCTGTAAAATCGACGGCTCCAGGGACAACCACGGGGGAGGTACAATCTTCCAAAAGATAGACGTTTTGCGCCCATTGGGGATCGTGAGCTAGGATTTCCGTCAGTAAGTCAGAAACTGTCCAAGCGACACAATGACTTTTCGCTTGACCGGCAATAATCAGGCGATCGAAACTGAAGAGGGTATTGAGAAAGGACTCATTTTTAGAAGAGATCGCCTCCCCATTTACTCCTGTTAACACCTCCGCACGCAACACTGAATAATTCTCGGTTAAGGGATGATTGCCCTTTAAATCGAACAAGGTTTGGCTATGGCGCACCAAATTATGGAAAAAAATCGCCTCTTCCACTGAAGAAACCAAGGCATGACCAATGCCTCCTAACATGGAATGATAGGGCCAAACCGTCAGTGGATATTTGCCCTCATCGCTGAGAGTTTGCACATAATGCAAGGCATAGGCTTGTAGAGCTTCTCGATCGCCGCCCATAATAGACTGAGCTACAGCCGGATTCGCTTTCCAATGCCCTTCCCGAACTGCTTCTAAGGTAATGTTAGTTACCGCAGGGGTAGGATGCTCTCCAGCTTCATCGATCCAAAAGAGAGGATGGAAGATTTGCATCGCCGTGTGAGTATCGAGAGTAGGAGCGATCGCCGTCAGAGTTCCCAAGTTGCGATAAATAAACTCACACAAACGTTGGTTATCTTCCACCGCACCCTTTCCTGATGCACCACCAACAAATAACTCAAACTCTGGTAAACAAAAGGTATTTTGCACATCGATCGCCAAGAGACAAACCCGCAGGCGATCGTCAGACGCTGGCAAAATACCCTGCTCTTGCGCCCAATGTCTCGCCCGATCTGCCCGTTCCTGATAAGGGACTCGCCAAACTTCAGAGACTTTATCAGGGTTAAAAAAAGTAGGAATAGGATATTCAACCACGCTCAAAACTCCCAGAACTTAACACCAACTTGATTAAAATTTGGCACTGATCCCCAAATCCTCTTAAAATTCAGCTACACCCTCAAGAGATCTCTAGACCAGAATCCTCATATGACTGATTTCAGTTTAACCGGACTGCTCAGACTTGAACATTTCCCAAACCCGATCGCTTTTATTCCCTTACAACTGGGTATGATTAGCCTGGTGACTAGTTTGGGATTTGCGCTTTCTGCACTGATGTACTTTAAAGCCTATCGCATCGGTCGAGTACCGGTACTGATTAAACCTCAAGGTCGTTCCCAAAAACCGATTGATTTTTTCTGGTATCCGTATAAAGGCACGCCGAAATACAGTCAAGCCTATCAACAAGTGTATTGGGGATCGTTTTGTTTAGTTTCTTCCTTAATGTTACTGGTAGCAGCCGTTTCTCCTACAGCCTATGTGGGAGTGGCGATCCTGGTAATGATTGGGTGTATCGCTACTTTTATTAGCTTTGTACTGTTAAGTTCCGATTTAGCAGAAGTCGTGCTTTGGTCTACTGCCTTAGTCGCTCTACCCTTAGTCTTTATCCTCGTACAGTCTATAACCGGGCCCTCCGGTTTAGCCACATTAGCAGCTTTTATTTCCGGTGGATTAATCAGTATTCCTTTTTCCACCGCAGTCATGAAACGAGTGCGATCGCATCCTCGATTTTGGTGCAGCAGTTGCAAACGACCTTTGCAAACCCTGCACCCTCAAGATTTATTTGCCTATTTAACCGGATCGGAAAAACTAGCTCAAAAACAGGATCGGGTGATGTTTGAAGGTCTGGAATGCCCCTGCTGTAGCGATCCCACGGTTTATTCTGGCATTCATATTCGCGCCTATATCAAACCCCATCAACCCTCTTTACCGCTGCTTCCTCCAGCTCCCTCTACCGATCCGGGATGGAAAGTTTTGCTCAATCGGCTTCAGTACCAAGTGCAAGCTTGGGTGCGATCGCAACTCCCTCCCCCTACTTCTGCTCCCGTCAAGGGGAGAGCGATCGCACCCTCCTCTCGGAAGATAAATTCCTAACGTCAGTTGGGCTAAAGCTATCGCCTCAAAAGACTATAGCGCTTCGCGCTAAATAGGCAATAGGGAATAGCTTGTATTGCTTAGGGTCTAAGGCTTCAAGCTATACTTCATAGAAGAGAGAATCACTATAATAATAAATTACAGTAACTTGACGATACGAAGCATTGATATGACATGATTACCGCAAAACCCATTACCTTAAACCTAAAAACCGTTCATTTAAGTGATGAACAATTCTATCAACTCTGCCAAACCAACGAACAATATCAACTCGAACAAACAGCCCAAGGAGAACTTCTGATTATGTCTCCCGTTGGTAGCATCAATGGCAACCGAGAATCTGACTTAAACGGCCATGTTTGGTTATGGAATCGTCAAACTCAACTAGGGAAAGTCTTTAGCTCCTCCACCGTTTTTATCTTGCCCAATGGTGGCAAACGCTCCCCCGATGTCGCTTGGATAGCCAACGATCTCTGGGAAACCCTAACCTTAGAAGAACAAGAACAATTCGCTCCAATCTGTCCTGATTTTGTCATAGAATTGCGCTCTCGCACTGATTCCTTGACTCAACTGCAAGAGAAAATGCAGGAATACTTAGATGCTGGCTTAAAACTGGGTTGGCTTATCGACCCTCAAAACCAACAAGTCCAAATCTATCGCCCCAATCAACCCATAGAAACCGTGGGGTTACCCAGTATACTATCAGGAGAAACGATTCTACCTGAATTCACCCTAGAACTAGCCCGATTCTAAACCCTAAGTTCTGAGCTTTTCGTTACCCAGCATGGTCACTCTCAAAAAAAAGTGGCGATCGCACCGTACTATTCATTATTTTATGATCTCATGTCATGTCTTATCGTGAATTCACCTTAGCAAAAGTAAAACAAGACTTTGGCTTAATTACATTCGAGCAAAGCGATATTTTTGCTGAATCTCCAGAATTGACAGCGAGCGATCTACTGATCGATATTTTAAATTATAATCAGCCGATTGCCTTGGGCAGCAATAGCGAAAAAGCCCGTTCTGAATTAATTATTTCACCAATATTAGTAGATCTACGCCGGCAGCTAAAGGAGAAAATCAATCTGTTTTCTGGAGTTGATTTTACGGTGGATGATGCGCGAGGTCTCAATGGTATTTGCGACTTTATTATTACCCAATCTCCAGAGCTTCTAATTGTTACAACACCAGTTATTATTGTGGTGGAAGCGAAGAAAGAAAATATTAATGCAGGTTTAGGTCAATGTGCAGCAGCAATGGTAGCTGCTCAAATGTTTAATGCAACCCATGAATTAAGTCTAGAAGATTCGGCTGACTATATTAATACGATTTACGGTGCAGTAACGACGGGTAGTATTTGGCAATTCTTGAAATTAGATGAAAAACAACTGAGTATTGATTTAAGTGAGTATTATCTTAAAGATGTGAATAAAATTTTAGGTATTTTAGCAAGTGGTATTGCAGATGGGAATTGAATTATAGTTGATTCAATTAACACTGAGACACTCTAAGAGTGTCTACAATGACGGTATATGTAGGGGCGAAAAATTTTTCGCCCCTACAAAAATGTCTCACTGTTATTTGAATTGACTATATCTTAACTTACAGCGCTTTGCGCTGTAACGGAGTACAGTATCATTGAGATCAGTCATTGCGAATGGAACGAAGTGGAATGAAGCAATCGCAAAATCCCCAAATCTTGGCGATTGCTTCCCTGCGGTCGCAATGACAACTCGAATCTATGATCAACAATGTACCTCATAGCAGCGCTTCGCGCTGTATACAGCATTTTTCGATGTTATGTGGTACACTTTTATCCCCCTAACGCCCCTTTCCAAAGGGGATTTTTCTTACTGTCCCTCTCCAGTTTCTTCTATAGAGGGATCGGCAGGCCCTACGGAGCAGACAGAGAGGATGTACGAAATACTTCTTCATTGCCAGCAAAAGCAACTAAATCAATCTGTAGCGGGCCTGCAGTATAGGTAGTTTCCAAGGCGATCGCTTGAATCGAGATTTGTGTCGGGTTTTCTTGAATTTTCTGCACAAAATCTATCAATGTCTCTGGTGAGCCATCTCCCACTTGTAAGCGGCTTTCTAAAATCCCGCCTCGACGGGCCCGAAAGCGACAAGACTCAATTAAAATTCCGATTTGTTCGAGTAATTCTTCTTCATTCATCGTTGCGCCATTTGCTCTTCCTGTGGCAATCACTTCTCCAGCCTCAAAAACCACTTGGTTTAATGCCACATCTGCAAAAAATTCCACATTCGATTCTCCGCGAATATAGTTGCCTGCGGATAACAGCCTGACTACATATTCTTGACCATCGGAAATTTGTTCTTGTAACTGTTCAACTTGTTCTGGAGTAACTTGAATGACCTGCTCATTTAGCTCTCCTGTTCCCGGTTTCACCTGTTCTCTAGCAAATTGATTGGCAATTTCCAATAACCGATTGACCGCTTGCACGGAACCTCGATCCTCAAGCACTTCTACCACCGCAGAAGCCAGAATTTGTCCTCGAAGTAAGGCTAAATTCCCTTGTCGTAAATCTTGGTAATCTTGGTAATATTGCTCAAAAATTCTCACTTGTCGCTCTAAGTATTTTTGTTGTTTTTCCAGTTCCTTTAATCGCCCCTCCCGCTCTTCAATCACTTGATTGCGATCCTCAATTTCCTTATTTTGATTCTCAATTTCCCGATCGCGCTCGGCAATTAGCTCATTGCGCTCGGCAATTTCTGCATCCCGTTGAGCAATTTGAGACCGAACCTCATCGCGCTGACGAATAAGTTCTTGCCGCTCTTCTCTTAATTGATCCAATTCCGATCGTAGAGTTTCAGTTTGAACCGTGACTTTTTGCAGTCGATCTTGGGCGAGTTGAAATTTACCCATGATTTCCTGCAACTGGCCTTGGGTTTGCTCAAAATTATCTTGAATGTCTCGTAACTGGCCTTGGGTTTGCTCAAAGTTATTTTGAACTTCTTTTAACTGAGCTTGGGTTTTTTTCAGATTATCTTCCGTTGCCAACTTCTGAGTAATAATGGTCTGCAAACTAGCATTGAGATTATCTAAATTCTGCTCTACTAATTCCCGTTCTGCTCGTGCCTGAGCTAAGTCAATTTCAATTTGTGCCTTTTGAGCTTCAGTAGACTGGAGGTCTCGACGGGCTTGACGGAGTTTACGCTGGGTTTCATCATACTCAAAAATGCCTCGGCGCAAGGGCTGACTCATGGCGAACAGAATCCCTAGGGTGGATCCAGAAATCAAGGTTCCCGTAACAATCGTGACTAAAATGGCAGTTTGTCGGGGGCGAAGTTTAAACAAACTTAACCTGGCTTTACCCACTTTTGTACCTAGGCGATCGCCTAGGGTAGCGAGTAAACCCCCTAAAAATAAAATCGAGACAATCAGAATAATGCCAATAGTCATGGGTAGCTAGAAACGATCCAAGATTCAGATATAGCCTAGCCCATTGTTGTCAAAGCGATCGCCCAAAATACTAGAATTCATCCCTGAGTTCAATTTAAGCAAACTGTTGACTCAAAACTACCGGATTATGTACCGTAATCTTCTTCTTATGGATAGAAATCATTTTTTCGGCCCGTAAATCACCAAGCAAACGGGTTACTGTTACTCGCGTAGAACCGATCGCCTCGGCGATCGCTTGGTGAGACAGTTTCAGATCGATGGTAATCCCATCCTCCGCAGGAATGCCAAAATCTCGGCACAAAATTAACAAAAAACTCACCAGTCGCGATCCCATATCCCGGTGGGCCAAAGTCTCAATCATCATCTCCGTTTGTAAGATCCGAGAAGAAAGACCTTGTAGCATCACCATCGACAGATCTGGATTTTGTCGAATCGTCTTCTCTACCCGATCGATAGGCAGGGAAAGCAATTCCACTGGAGTAAACGCCACAGCATGGTAAAACCGATCTGAGCGATGGCCCGTAATCAAGGACAACACCCCAAAGACACTATTTTCCCGGAGCAGAGCCACGGTAATTTCTTCTCCAGCTTCATAAACCCTAGAGAGTTTAACCGCCCCTTTGAGCAGAAAATAAACCCGCTCGGCTGGATCGCCCGGAAAAAAGATCGTTTTACCACGCTCAAAGCTTTCCACCACTGGGGGAAAACCACCGCCACTGATTTGGCGAAACATAGCCGCTAGGGGTTTGTCATCACTGAGTATCATATTGCCTTACTTCTAATGTGTGACTGTGCGATCGCGATAGCATTGCGGAGCAATCTCGCTCTCCAACCAAGTGATCTGGTGAGCAGTCTATCACCTTCCACTATTGGCCTTAAAAGAAATTTAACGGAGTTTTTAACTAAAGCCGCTCTCTTCGTCAGGGATAGATAGGTATGAGTTTAACGAATCTGCGCCGGTTCGTGGAAAATTCGATGCAAAAAAATCTCTTCAACCCAGATCGGGCCGTCAGTCTGTATGAGATGATGCCAATAGACCCGACAAAGGAGCATTCTGCACCAAGGTGGGGTATCTCAGCTAGATTTTATCGACGATCAAACCATCATGCTCAACTTAACTGGAAAAAACGCGCTGATTTTGGGAGTTGCCAATAACCGCTCCATCGCTTGGGGAATTACGCAACAACTGCATCAAGCTGGAGCTAACTTAGGAATTACCTATTTGCCTGACGAAAAAGACCGCTACCGTAAAAAAGTTGAAGATTTAGTTTCGCCCCTCAATCCGAGTCTATTTCTGCCCTGTGATGTACAGAATGACGCTCAGGTGGCCGAGATGTTCGAGACGGTGAAAAAGGAATGGGGACATCTGGATATTCTGATTCATTCTTTAGCATTTGCGGGTAAAGACGAACTCAGTGGAGAGTTTAGCGACACGACACGGTCTGGTTTTCTCAAAGCGCTGGAAATTAGTACCTATTCTTTAACTCAGTTATGCGCTCAGGCTAAGTCCTGTATGGCTGAAGGCGGTTCTATTGTCACCCTGAGTTATTTGGGAGGAGTGAAGGTGATCCCCAATTACAATGTTATGGGTATCGCCAAATCCGGTTTAGAAATGAGTGTGCGCTATTTGGCTGCTGAGTTAGGGCCCCAAAATATTCGCGTCAATGCCATTTCTTCTGGCCCCATTCGCACCTTAGCTTCTTCAGCCGTTGGCGGCATTTTGGACATGATTAAGCATGTGGAAGCAATTGCTCCTCTCCGACGCACGGTGACGCAAACGGAAGTCGGAAATACAGCCGCTTTTCTCTGTAGCGATCTGGCAAGTGGAATTACAGGACAGGTTATTTATGTCGATGCCGGATATGAAATCATGGGCATGTGATGAGAGTTAATAGTTCATAGTTAGTAGATGTGTGTAGGTTGAGTTCGCTACGCTCCAGGCTAATGAACCCAACTTACACATGACAGAACTAGCATTATTTGGCTCGGTCTTGCGAGAAGATTTCGATCGCGATCGCAGCAGGAACATGGTTTACGGATAAAGATCAATCCTAGCTTGGTTTCCTAATTTGCCAGCACGTTTCCTGTCCGCGATCGCCCAAAGAACTGTATCATTGACTCATGTAGACGGAAATTCAGAGAACGATGGAAATCAGTGATAATGCGACCCATCGCACAGCTTCGGTTCATCGAATAACTGGGGAAACGGATGTTACAGTATGGTTGGATTTGGATGGTCAGGGCAAATGTAGTGCCAAAACGGGAATACCGTTTCTCGACCATATGCTGCATCAAATCTCATCCCATGGACTGATTGACCTAGAAGTAGAAGCTCAGGGAGATTGGGAGATTGACGATCATCATACCAATGAAGATGTGGGCATTACCCTCGGTCAAGCCTTGGCGAAAGCATTAGGAGATCGCAAGGGGATCGTCCGCTTTGGTCATTTTATTGCCCCTCTCGATGAAGCCCTCGTTCAAGTTTCCCTCGACTTTTCGGGACGACCCCATCTGAGTTACGGTTTATCTCTTCCCACAGAACGAGTGGGAACCTATGATACCCAACTGGTGCGCGAGTTCTTTGTTGCGGTGGTCAACCATTCCCAAATGACCCTCCATATCCGTCAACTCGATGGCATCAACTCCCATCATATTATTGAAGCTACCTTTAAGGCTTTTGCCCGTTCCATGAGAAAGGCTCTGGAAATCGATCCTCGGCGAGCGAGTACAATTCCCAGCTCTAAGGGCGTATTGTAGTCGAAAGGGATAATTATTCATTCACCGAATCGCCAAATCGTGATTTTAGTGCGATCGCGTCTCATAATAGTGTCTGGTGAGTTATTTTGAAATCCTACAATCATGCCTAGAACTCCAGATGAATATGCCGTCCATTTACTCATGAGTGGAGGCCACCGAGAAGTTGTACGCTTTCCGACCATTAAAGACTTTCAGAAGTGGTACGCTGCCGAAGTAGTGCAGAAAAGAGACAGTGATGAGTTTGTCAGTGTACCCATGAAAACGACAGAAGGGGAATACATGGTCATTCGACCTAATAGCATCCTAGCAATCCGGGTAGAACCGGTGTATACCAGCAGTATAGATCGAACTCCTATGGATGATTAACAGTCTCTATGAAACCCCTCGTCACCTCCCTAATTTTAGCGGCTGGACTCAGTTGGATGCCTCCACTTTGGGGGCAGACTCCCTTACCCTCCCCTGCCGGTGATGTACTAGAAGTCACCCAGAGCGTAGAGAGTAATCTAGGTTGGGACGATCGCCTGTTTGGCCCTTCTGGAGATAAGCGATCGCTCTTGAGGGCCATTGATTATAGTTTGCAGTATTTGCAAACCCCTAAGGCGATCGAAGACTATACCCAATTAAACCATCCAGAAATTACCCGCGATCGCGTCCGTCGGTCTTTGATTCGCTTTCGCCAGCTTCTGGTGGCTTCCCGCAGCGAGGCAGAACTCCAGAGAGCAGTAAAGCGCGAGTTTACCTGGTATCAGTCCGTGGGCAATGATGGCAAAGGAACCGTCGGGTTTACCGGCTATTTTGAACCCACCTACGCCGGAAGTCTCACCCGAACCGCCGAATATCGGTATCCCCTTTATGCTCGTCCCAGCGACTTTGAAGACTGGAGTAAACCCCATCCTACTCGTGGCGAACTCGAAGGAGAAAATGGCCTAGGGTGGCAAAGTCCCCTGAGAGGAACAGAAATTGTTTGGCTTGGCGATCGCCTGGAAGCCTTTTTAGTCCATGTTCAGGGTTCTGCTCAGATCCAACTCCCCAATGGCCAGGTCATGACCGTCGGGTATGCTGGGAAAACCGATCATCCCTATACCAGTATTGGCAAAGAATTGGTGAATGCCGGCCTATTTTCCCTAGAGTCGTTGACGCTACCGAAACTCATCGACTATTTCCACCAGTTCCCCGAACAGATGAACGAGTATTTACCCCGCAATCAAAGTTTTATCTTTTTTAAGGAAACCCAGGGACAAGCGGCGACCGGAAATTTAAGCGTTCCGGTAACAGCTTGGCGATCTATTGCCACCGATAAATCAATTATGCCTCCAGGCGCTCTAGCTCTCATTCATGCTCCCCTTCCCGAACCCAATGCACTCGGACATCTAGAACCCACTCTAGTGAGTCGGTTTGTCCTCGATCAAGATACCGGAAGTGCCATTAAAGGAGCTGGACGGGTGGATGTATTTATGGGGACAGGACGCGAAGCCGGCGATCGGGCTGGGTTAACCAACTCCAACGGAGAGCTTTATTACCTGCTCCTGAAGCGATAGGATAGAAAACACACCATTATCATCACACTCTTAACAAGGAGAACATAAACCCATGGTAGAACCCCTAATTTCCGGTATCGTGCTGGGCTTAATTCCCATTACTCTCGCTGGCTTGTTTGTAGCTGCCTATCTCCAATACAAACGAGGTAATCAACTCGGTTAGATCCAGATAAGCGTCATAGACATCTCCTAAAACCCCGGTAGGGTTACAGCCTAATTTTAGGAGATGTCTAATAAATAGGGCATTGTAGCGACCTTTGAGCTGCCTTGTCACTCCTTGAGAATCCACTGACGCGCTTGTTCTTGTTCGGACAAACCAAAACAGGTCACTTCTAAGGAAGGAAACAAGCGGCGAGCTAAAGGCAGTAAAGACTGAATCCACTTAGCATCACAAACCACAGCTTTTTTATCAAAATCCTTGAAGTGATTAAAGCCAATTTTCAAATCTTCTAGCAAGGCATCAGGGGTAATCCATCCCAATTGCTTGACTTCCACATAGGCTTGCAAACGGGGAGAGTGTTGCAGTTTCTCTTCAATCGCTTGACTGATTTTTTCGATGTCCTCGCGCTCAATTTTACCTTCAATACTCACCGCAACGACTGAAGGACGATCCAAAGCAATTAACGTAAGCATCACCAGGTTCCTCCCATGCTGGGTCTCTTCCCTAAGTATAGCAACTTTGACTCGGCAATGAAAAACCGCCTCCTCCTAAGGGGAAGCGGCTAGTTCTAGGATAAGGTTATCATACAGCAGTTTGGACAGGTATGTGGTAGATGGCGATCCCCCCCAACCCCTATTCTCGACTCTGAAATGGATGAACACGGGGATGCATAAAGGGGGTATCATGACCGCACCAAGTGCTGTAATCCTAATCTGTAATATCTAACTGGGCAATGGATTCAACCGCAGGGGTGGAAGCTTGCAACAGGGGAGTATTGATGACCGCATCATTCGCTAGAGTAAATAATGGATTGGAGAAAATACCACCTAGGGAAGTTACTAATAGGGAAACAATTAAACCGACTTGCAATGGACGTAATCCGGGGATATTCCATTGAATTTCGGGATAATTTTCTACAGATTCCGACATTTCATGGGGTTCTTTAACCACCATCATTTTGACAACGCGGATATAGTAGTAAATGGAAACAACACTGGTGATTAATCCGAGTAAGACAAGGGTATACAAACCGGCTTGCCAACCTGCCCAGAAGAGATAAATTTTGCCGAAGAAACCAACTAGAGGAGGAATACCACCGAGAGATAATAGGCACAGGCTTAATCCGAGGGTGACTAGGGGATCTTTTTGGTATAAACCGGCATATTCACTAATTTGATCGGTTCCGGTTCGCAGAGAGAATAGGATCACGCAAGTAAAGCCGCCCAGGTTCATGAAGAGGTAAACCAGGAGATAGAAAATCATGCTGGCATATCCGGCTTCAGTTCCGGCGAGGAACCCAATCATCACAAAACCCGCTTGAGCGATGGAGGAGTAGGCTAACAGCCGTTTCATGCTGGTTTGGGCGAGGGCGACAACGTTTCCTAAGACGAGGCTGAAGATGGCAAGGGCGGTAAAGACAAAGTGCCATTGCTCGGAGACGGAGGGGAAAGCGGTGACGAGGAGGCGAATGGCGAGGGCAAAGCCAGCCGCTTTTGAGCCAACGGAGAGAAAGGCAACGACGGGGGTGGGGGAGCCTTCATAAACATCGGGAGTCCATTGGTGGAAGGGGACGGCGGAGATTTTGAAGGCGATACCGGCGATAATGAAGACGAGGGCAATGACAAGACCGATCGCCGGACTGTTGGGATTTTGCGCAAAGCTTTTGGCAATTTCCCCTAATTGGGTTTCTCCACCGGATAAGCCATAGAGTAAGGAACTCCCATAAAGAAATACGGCAGAACTTGAGGCTCCAATTAACAGATATTTTAAGGCCGCTTCATTGGAGCGGGGGTCACGTTTCATATATCCCGTCAGCAAATAGGACGCAATACTGAGGGTTTCTAGGGAGACGAAGATCGTGACTAATTCATCTGCTCCAGAGAGGAACATCCCCCCAATGGTAGCGGTGAGCAGAATCATCAGAAATTCGCCTAAAGCGGTTCCTGTTTCTTGGACGTAGGTGATGGACATGAGGATGGTGAGCGCCGCAGAGAGGGCAATCGTGCCCCGAAAGACCATACTTAGGGCATCACTGTTAAATCCGCCAAAGAAGGCGACTGGGTTGGTGAGGTCCCATTGGAGAACGAGAGCGCCAATGGAGGCTAACAATCCGGCGATCGCGATATAGGGAGTCCAGTTTGAGGCGTTGCGCCCACCGATTAGGTCTGTAATCACTACGACCAATAAGGTTAGAATAACAATTCCCTCTGGTAATATGGCTCCAGCATTAAGCTGGGCAGCAAGGTTGGTAACATCCATAGGTTGTTTTGAGTTGAGCTATGCATCTGGCGACGTAACATTTCCGCATTATACAGCGCTTCGTGCTAGGGAAAAGGCAAAGGGAAAGCCTTAGAAATCAATTGTTCTGGATATATCGGTGTGGGTTTGGCTGCCTATTGCTCGCAGTATGGATGGGAAAAATGCCAGTAGTTTTGCAATTGCTCTAGATTGGGCGATCTAAATTTTGGGTCTAGAACTCGGACAAAGGGCGATCTCTCTACATCGGTGACCACTCTTGAAGCCTTGAAGAAAAAAAAAGTCCTAAGGATCGTTACCCCCAGGACTCTCAAACCTTTATTCTGGGATCTAGTATAACAGGTCTGTCAATCAATTGGATTTTGACTTGACCCATGTTACTCTTTACTCTTTAATGGATTCTTTCTCGCCAATAAGCCAAGACTTCAGTTGCATTAAATCCACGATATTGCAAATAG
Organism: Roseofilum sp.; assembly: GCF_982964205.1. NCBI lineage: Bacteria > Bacillati > Cyanobacteriota > Cyanophyceae > Desertifilales > Desertifilaceae > Roseofilum > Roseofilum sp. The sequence continues at coordinate 12,804 of NZ_CEZBFX010000006.1, forward strand.
CGGTAGACTTTGGCTTGGGTTTGAGGATCGAGGTTAGCCCAATCAGTAATTTTATATTTGCGTTCTACCTTAGTTTGTAAGTCTTGGGTTTCGGCTAAAGTGTCTGGGGGTTCGGGTTGTTCATCCCAAGCCTGTTCAAAGGTTTCTGAGGAAATACCTTTGCTTAAGCATTTGCGACGAAGGGCAGCTTTACCATATTTTCCTTTGCCGCTTTGAATCAGGGTACTGGCTAATCGACGATCGGATTGATACCCTAAACTCTGTAAGTGGGCGATTGTCTCCGCAATTTCCTCAAGGGAAAAGCCCTTTTCCTGAGCCTTCTTTTCCAGTTCTTTAACGCTATAATCGCGGCGCGAAAGGAGAAGATTGAAGTAAGTCTGACAAGTCATAGTGGCACAAAAGTAGAGAAAGAAAGGGTTGAAAATTAATCGATCCAGGGTATAAGGCTCAGTTCTTGACGAATCCGACCGATTATTGCTCTAATAACAAGTACGATCCTCGGTAAAAGCTTATGACTTCTTTACCTTATACACCTCCTCCCCGAAAGCCGGCAAAGCCTTCTGAATCCACGCAGAGCCAAACCGCCAGCCCAATGGCTTCTCAGAAGTATTCGCCATCTGTACCGATTTCAGTGTATCGGGATTTAGCCAGTGAGGTGAAAGAAAAGCAAGTAATGCTGGAGAGTCTAAAACAACAGAATCAACAACTGATTCAACAAAATCAACAGTTACGGGGAGAAATTGAGCAGTTGGTTAGATCGGTGGTACGTCTGCAACAGATTGCCCATGCCTATGAGCCAAGTATACCGGTTGCGCCCCCTCCCCCAGCTCCTCAAGAAGCCTTTATCCCGGAACCGAAGTTTACGCCAGAGCCGAAAGTGGATTCAACTCTTCCACCCCCACCAGAACCCGAAGATCGTGATTCTCCTGTTGATTTACCTCCGCCTCCAGAGGATTTACCGTTGTTTAGTGAGGAGCAGCAACGCCCCTATCCCCATCCTAGCGCTCCAGAACGCTCATCGGATCTCAATGGTGTGGGTTTGGCGATCGCCATCTTTGCTATTGCGGGTATGGCTGCAACAGCAAGCTTTCTGATTGTGCGTCCCTTGATTCACCAAGGCAATCCGAAGTAAATTTCGTAAAATAGGTAACAAAATTCTATTGCCAACGGGTGATAGTAAAATGCAGTCCTAGTCCAGTCTATTTGATTAACGAACCCTTAAGGAGTTAAAACGTTGAAAAAAATTCAAGCAATTATCCGTCCATTCAAACTGGATGAAGTTAAAATTGCCTTAGTCAATGCTGGTATCGTGGGGATGACGGTTTCTGAAGTTCGGGGTTTCGGACGGCAGAAGGGTCAAACCGAGCGCTATCGGGGTTCTGAATACACGGTTGAGTTTCTGCAAAAACTCTCGTTAGAAGTGGTGGTTGAGGATGCTCAAGTGGATATTGTCGTTGATAAGATCATCAGCGCTGCTCGTACAGGTGAAATCGGAGACGGAAAAATCTTTATTTCTCCTGTGGAAAGGGTGGTTCGGATCAGAACGGGAGAGTCTAATTTAGAGGCAATCTAAGCTCTAATCTCAGAGAGTAACCGCAGTTGGCTAGTTGGTGAGGATTTTCATGGATCTAGTTACATAATAGGTGATACTAGCCTTATCCTCACCTAGAGGTCTACCGCTCAATGGCTTCTAGATAACATCTTACGAAACTTCTCACCACTAACACTCAGGCATCGCGCTCAGGGAAAATTGCTCTGGGCGCTTAGTGTTTAGTTTTCGGGTTAATGGTTTACTGCCATAGCTGTTGAAATGGGGGTAAAAAGAGTTTAAAGGCTTCCCCTCGATGGGAAAGGTGATGTTTCATCTCTGGGGTAAATTCGGCAAAGGTACGTTGATGTTGGGGGAGATAGAAAATTGGATCGTAGCCAAAGCCAGCATTTCCTCTGGGAGCATGGAGAATTTCGCCGGGACAAATGCCTTCACTACTGAGGATGATGTTTCCAGAGGGATCGGCAAGGGCGATCGCACAAACAAAGTGAGCGCGGCGATTCTCTTCATTGGCTAATTCCTTGAGAACTCGTTCAATCCGTTCGGTATCCGTATTGCCATAACGAGCGGAATAAATGCCCGGAGCGCCGTTCAGAGCATCAATGGCGAGTCCAGAGTCATCGGCGATCGCCCATTCTCCGGTTGCTTTAGCCACTTCTGAAGCCTTTAAGCAAGCATTTTCTACAAAGGTATCCCCCGTTTCTTCAACGTCTAATTCTGGGGGTTTGGGCAGAAAGTGGATATCTAACCCCACAAAATAGGCTTTGATTTCTTCTAATTTACCGGGGTTGCCTGTGGCGACGACCAAAGATTTCATGGAACAGTTATAGATAGGGAACCAGAAACACTTGCAAGTGTGGCACTGGCGAGTGTTTCTACTCCATTATTCTAATTCATCGGGATCGATGCCCAGTTCCCGTAAGCGATCGGCTAATTTTTCTGCCCGTTGGCGCTCGCTCAGAGCTTCTTGCTCTAGGGTTTTGAGTTTCTCTTGCTCGGCTTTAATCAAGCCTTCTACTAGGGGAGGATTGAGCAGTTCTTGCACAGATAAAACGAGGTCTTGAAACTGAGGAGATACCACTGTGTCCGTTTCTTTAAAGTCAGTATACTCATATCCTTCTTCATTGGTCGGATTGGTAAACACGCGCACCTGTTTCTTTTTGGGGTCAATAATCCAATATTCCGCAATTTCTGCTAGTTCGTATTCATTGCGTTTAACCACATAATCATCCCGACGATTGGTGCTAACCACTTCCACCACCAAGATTGGTTTTTCCGCAAAGTCTAATACTCCTGCCCCTTGGCGATCAGCCACTTGCTCCCAAATCTCTTGGCTACAAACAACAACATCTGGAATTCGAGAAGAGTTTTTTTCTGTTCGCACACCCGTTCCTAGGGGATTAGCAACTAGATCTAAGTTAGCCTCGGCAAAAAAACGTTGCAGGTAGTAGACTAGAAACTTACAGATCTGGGTGTGTAAATGGGTAGATGCGGACATAGGGATTAGTATTCCTCGGTGTAATTCATAGCAAACATCCGGTTCTCCTTCATATTCTAGATACTCCTCAAAGGTGAATAGATGCTCTTGAGTTTCTTGGGGCTGGGGAGCGATCGCTTGGGTTTCTGGAATCGTTGCTTGAGTCATCAGGTGAGACCTCGATCGTGCGTTATCAGTAAATTCTAGCCAAAATGCAGTTAACGCTACTCTAAAAGGAGACAAGGAGCTTCAAGCCCCTTGTCTGAGTCAAGCGTTATCAAGACGGGGAATTTAAGTGAAGGTATTCGCCCAATCTTTAATCCAATTTAAAGTGTCATGGACGTTTTCTAGGGTGGCGGCTTCACAATAAAGACGTAAAACAGGTTCGGTTCCGCTAAAACGAACGAGGAGCCAACTGCCATCGGCTAATCGGAATTTGTAACCATCAATGGTATTGCAGTCGGTAACAGCTTTACCCGCAATTTTGGTGAGGGGATTGGTTTCTAATTCTTGTACAAGACGCGATCTCACTTCCATGCTGGCTAAGGGGAGATCGATGCGATCGTACATGGAGGAAAATCCGGTTTTTTCTTGCAGTTGACTATATAGATAGCCAAGATTTTGCCCCGATTGCACCACGGCTTCGAGAACATAGAGGGCGGAAAGCAGGGCATCCCGTTCGGGAATATGGGTGTTATAGCCAACACCACCGGATTCTTCCCCGCCAATGAGGACGGAATTCTCTAACATGCGATCGGCAATATATTTATACCCGATCGCCGTTTCATGGACGGATAAGTTATACAGTTGTGCCACTTTGGGCATTAAATCTGAGCCACTGATGGTTTTAACAACTTCTCCTGTGAACCCCCGTCGGGTAGCTAAATGTTCGATCAGAACAGGAATCAGAATTTGGGTACTCATGTATGTGCCATCTTTATCTATGGCAGCGATGCGATCGCTATCGCCATCAAAGACTAAACCGGTGACTAAGTCTGAACTTTTTCCAGAGGTGGAAAAGTTCTTCATATCCTCTAATAATTGAGGTAAATATTTGGGCAGAGGTTCGGGCGCACCGCCATCAAACAGGGGGTCGCGATCGCTATTTAACTCTCGAATATCGACCCCTAAAATTTGCGCCAATCCTCCTCCGGCTGCTCCATGCATGACATCGGCAAACACGGTTAATTTACCTTGGATAATGGCGGATTGAATGGCTCCAATATCCACTTTAGAACGTAAAATCTCACAATAGGAAGGCCAAGGATCAAACGACTCTAGGGTTCCCGGTTTTAGAGCAGGGGGGAGGGTTTGGCCGAGTTTCGCTTCTATTTTTTGGGTGACTTCTGGGGAGACAGAACCGCCAAAGGCTCCTTTCACTTTTAAGCCGAGATATTTACCGGGGTTATGGGAAGCTGTCATGACAATTGCACCGAGGGCACCTTTTTCTTTCGCTGCCCAACTGAAGGCGGGGGTTGGGGCGTAAGTATTCGCGAGCAGCACATTAAAACCTGCATTTTGAATGGCTTCAGCAGCAACTTGGGCAAATTCTTCCGCTAAAAACCGGCGATCGTGGCCCACAATTACGGTACGATTGCTGCGATCTCCATAAACTTCTTCTAAAATCTGGGCGGCGATCGGGGCAACTTCAGCCACCCGTTCCATGGTGAAATCTGCCGCAATGACCCCTCGCCAACCATCTGTACCAAATTTAATGGGGTTTTTAAAAGACGTTACTGCCATAAGTGCTGCCTCTTTCCATAAATACTCACTTCTTGAGTTTACCCCCAATTTTCAGCCGGTCTACTGTCTATAAAAATATCGATATAGCGCTTCATGCTAGGCAATAGCTTGTATGGCTTAGAGTCTAAGGCTTCAAGCCGTACCTCATACAAGAGAGAAACACTATGTTGTCTCCATTTCTAATTTCCTGAAGAATAAGATCAGGGTATCTTTTCATGTTAACTCTAATATCAAGTCATTCAATAATCAAGGATTAATTTTGATTTCTAACGGGTTGTATTCGATTTCTACTCTAGAGCCATATCTGATTTCCGAGATCAACGGTGCAAGGATTTCCAGAATAGATGGATTATGAAAGTGGCGGATCTTGGTTTCAGGATGGGGATAATAGATCAAACTGTCATATTTTTGATCTTGAAATGACACGCGGCAGCGTGAAAAGGAAAAATCTTCAGGTAGAGTATGCTCTGTCCAATTTACAGATCTAAAGGTAAATTCAGGTTCGACTAACTCGAAAGTTTTAGGACTAATGGCAATATTTAATGTTCCTGGGAAGAATGGGGTTAAATCTAGACCTAATGCTTTGAAGAAGGGAGTCTGCATTTCTATTGTACCCCTAGGATAAGGGCTATCTAATGCAGTGCCAGAAGCCACCTGATGTCCCAGTTGTATAATCCCATCTACTTTTTGCCAAGAGCGATCGATCATCTAGATTATGTCATTATTACTTATTCGATTATAGCATTTTAAACTTTTTTATAACAAACTTCAAATTCAGAACGCCCACGAAAAAAACAGACATCAAATTCAAAAAAGAAATTAGCCTGTCCCAAAATTAAAGGCACATCAGGTGCTTGTGTCTAAGCGAATGCTAGATCAACCCTTGGAAATGAACTAACTTGAGCATTGACAATTATTGCATGAGCTTCATGGCGAGCCAAATTTCCTGTTAATCTAACTGAAAGTGTTTCTTGTTTCTTGGTCTCTAGAAGATTCATTAAAACATTGGCAGCCTCAGAGCAATTGTACGGAGACCATACTGGATATTCTTGGTTAGCTACAAAGACATCAGACTTTTCTTCTTTGACCAATTCTGTGGCTATAAACTGCATCAATAGAAGCTTATCACATTTGGATAAATCTTGAATTTGTAACATAAGTTCAGTCAATGGCATTTGACACTCTCCTTCTTTACAATCATTCCATTATATAGCAAACCTAAATGAGTTGTGCAAATACATTGTATTTTTCCAATCTCGGGGGATTGAACAGTTTCATATCAAAAAAATTGGAACAAATGTTTAACTATTTTGAGGTTTTTGCAGAAGGAATAAAAGCGTCTAATAAAATTATTCACCTGTAGCCAAATTCCTTCTACTCGATTCTCTTCTGGAGCATACGGGACAAAACGTTCGCAGGTGATTAACCATTCCTTCTATGACAATCCTTGATTATACTTTCTTAAAAGTTTTTTTCATCTCTTCGCTTCTATGATCTGTTAAAATGGTCGCTAATTATTTGTTCCTTTTCTCAATGAATTCCGGATTTTTTTGCCGGTTTTCTTGGTTCGCTTTCTGCTAGGTTAATTTGGCTTTACGCAAGATTTTATAATAACCTTTAGAAATAAACTCTTCTAATTCCTGTATTTTTTCAGACTTTGGAGGGAATGTATCAAGTTTTGACATTTAATTTACTTCAGAGAAAATTTGATTTTTATCTATGATAGCAGTTACAGCACTTTGCGCTGTAACGGAGGACAGTATCATTAGAGATCAGTCATTGCGAATGGAACGAAGTGGAATGAAGCAATCGCAAAATCACCCAATCTTGGCGATTGCTTCCCTCCGGTCGCAATGACAATTCTAACCCATAGATTAAATACTGTACCTCAATACAGCGCTTTGCGCTGTAAGGATCAGTTGCACAACTCATTTAGACTAGCTATAATTGAGTAAAATGCTTCAATTCATGTAAAGTATTTAATTTTACTTCCAGGTCAACGTTTAACTTCTGTATTTAAGCCGGATTGAATCAAAGTGCGAATTTCTTTCACTTGAAAATTATCGGCGAACTGTTGGAGCTTCAGGGCAAATGGGACATAGATGGAATTCTTGTCTTGCAGAGCAATCGCCGTTTTCCGCAGACTATGAATATTACCTCTAAGGGCTAAATCCAGTAATTTTTCTAATATCTCCTGTTCTGGAAAAATTATCTGTTCTTCATGCCCATTATTCTCTGAGGAATGAGAGATCATCTTCTGTACTTTTACTTCCAAATAAACCGATTCTTTATTTTCATGAATCCATTCTAAATGCAAGTATTGTCGCAAATAAACAAACAACAAATCAACTTGTACCGGCTTCGGTAAAAATGCATTTCCACCGACTTTCAAGCTTTCTTCTTGATCGGTAGAAAATACCTTAGCTTTAGCATTCATGCCAATACCAGTATCTTCTATTTCAAAGTGAATGCTGACGTTTTGATTATTGAAGATTTGATTGGGACGATCTCCCTCTCCCAAAGACATATTTTTGACCTTGAAAATCACTTGTCCTCGATCGGTGAATTTGATTGCATTTTCCAGCAAGTTAATGAGGACTTGTCGAAGACGTTTTTCATCTGCATAAATACCGACGGGAAGCCAAGGATCGGATTGATATAGAAATTCAATATTTTTTTGTTTTGCTCGTAAGCGAAACATCTCGACAATCCCCATCAGAAATGAGGGAAAATGAAAGTATTTGTTTTCTAGTTCGAGCTTTCTCGCTTCAATTTTCGATAAATCTAAAATATCCTTAATTAAGGTCAGTAAGTGTGACCCACATTGATGAATAATATCGATCCCATCCAGTTGAGAATTGAGGAGATTATCTGACCTTTGAAGAATTTGTGTATAGCCTAAAATGCCATTTAGGGGAGTACGAAGTTCATGGCTCATATTGGCTAAAAATTCGCTTTTGGCTTGATTAGCACTATCGGCTGCAATTTTAGCTTGTTCCAATTCTTGAGTGCGATCGCGCACTTTTTCCTCTAAAGTCTGGGAATAGTCTTGTAATTGCACATTAGCCTGTTGTAATTGTCTTTGATAGCGGCTATTCGTGCCTAGAATGGCGGCAACCGTCAAAGCAAAGAGGGGAATAATCACCGGAATCCACCATCCAATCAAAAACGCACCATAGCCACACAAAACTATTCCCCCTCCACTAGTACTGACCGCTATAATCGTGAGACCGGGAAAACTGTAGGTGGCTGAAAGTTTAATTTGAGGCAGTGTATAACTCAACAGCACTCCGATCGCAGACCAAAATAATACCCACAGGCCTTTCAAAGGTAGAGAGAATACTGAAGTTAAAGGCCGGCCATCTAGGGCAGCACTTAACATCAGGCTAGCAATATTGGCATGAATAAACACCCCAGGCATCGGCTCAGAGGTCTCCTGATTGCGATTGCTGTAGGGAGTATGAAAAAAATCATTCGTGCTGTGAGCCACTGAGCCAATGAGAATGAGGCGATCGCGGATTAATTCGGGATCGAAGTCCCCTTGCAGTAATTTCATCATACTCAGAGACTCAAATTGATCTGGAGTTCCCCGATAATTGAGCACAATTTGATAGCCCCCTAAATCTGCTTTGCGATAACTGCCATTTTTGGAGGTTAAGGGACGAAATTCTGCTTTTCCTAACCCGTAAAACCGACGGTCTGAATCAATAGTTTTTAATTCAATCTCTTCCCCATGCAAATAATCTAAACTGGTTCGTACTCCTAAAGTTGGCAATAATTGTCCCTTTTCATCCAAAGAGACAATCAGCGCTCGTCGGACTTTAGAATCAGCATCTACCACTAAATCTGCTAGGGCAACTTGCTGGTTTTCTTCTAGGGCAGAAGGGGGGGCAACTCCTTCTCCTACTGCTTTTTTAATCCCGATTAAATGGGGCGTTTGATCGATGACCTCCATCCATTCTTCGGTTCCTGGAGCAACCGGTAGATCGCGATATAAATCTAAACCAATCACCCTCGGATGATGTTGATTGAGGATAGAAATAATTTGCGCTAATGTACCATCACTGAGCGGCCAAGTTCCCAGTTCCTGAATATCGCGATCGTCAATGGTGATGGTGGTAATCCGTTGTTCTGGCTTTTCTAGGGGACGATGGCGAAAAAACTGGTCTAGAGTTGCCCATTCAAATCGATAATTGACGTTTTCTTTTAAGGGGAGTACATCTTCTGGCAGTTGCACGCCAATAATTCCAGAGGTTTCTGGTAACTTCATTTGGTGCTCAAAATGCTGTTCTCCGGTCTCGGTTTGTAGACTAAAAAATACCTGTTGAGCTGAAATTTGGGGAACATAGATATAAATCGTTGGCCTTTCAGCAACCGTAAAACCGATCTGGGTCTTTGGAAGTAGGGGAGTGATGGGTGATGAACCTTCTTGGACTGAAACGCACTGCTGGGGATCGCGCGCTCCTCCCCCTAATGTGGAGTCGGGAGCTTGATCTTCTGGGGGTTCAAAGATCACAGCTTCCGCTGAAGTTGCCATTAAACTTAGAGTAACGGCTGCAATTAAACCCGGCAGTCTGGATCGAGAAACTGGAAAGGGTTTACTCATAGCGATAGGGTTGATGAGGGTTTACAGGGATCTTGATTCTATTGTGCTTGCTTTTCCGGCAAAATCCAACAAGTTTTAAAAAATGACAACGGTAGGTGACCGGGTCTCCGCTTCCCCCTATCTCCCTATCGTGGGGAAGATTTGCCAGGTTTTAGCTCTCACTTGAAGGTTGACTTTTGTACCGATGGGTAGGGGGTTAATGGTGTTACTTCTGGCTTTGAGTTCTAGTCCGGAGGAGGTGTGCAAAGTATAACGATGTTCGCGACCGAGAAATTGGCGATCGCCGATTTTGGCGATCGCGTTTTCATCTGGTTTTAGCTGAATGTCCTCTTCGCGAATCATTAAATCTCCTTGCTCTAAGTCTTCTGAGTCAGGGACAAAAAATGAACCGATTTCCGTATCCCATTGGGAACCGTTGCGACGAGCAGGGATAAAATTGGCTTGAGTGACAAATTCTGCGACAAACCGAGTTTGAGGATGACGGTAAATGATTTCTGGCGGCCCAATTTGTTCGAGTTGTCCGTTGTGCATCACGCCCACCCCATCACAAATAGACAGCGCTTCTTCTTGATCGTGTGTGACAAAAATAGCAGATATGCCACTCGCTTTGAGAATGCGGCGAATCTCGGATCTCAGGCGCACTCGCACTTGAATATCTAGGTTGCTCAGGGGTTCATCCAAAAGGACGATGGTGGGTTCTGGTGCTAGAGCGCGAGCCAGGGCAACTCGTTGTTGTTGTCCCCCAGAGAGTTGGTGAGGATAGCGGTTTTGGAGTCCTTCTAAGCTCACCAGGGACAGGGCTTCTAAGAGCCGTTTTTCAACCGTTCCTGTCCCCGAGCCTCGACGATGCTTCAAGCCAAAGATAATATTTTCTGCCACGGTTAGATGGGGGAATAAGGCATAATCCTGAAACACAATGCCCACATCTCGCTTTTCAGGAGGCACAGAAAAACGAGCCGTTCCCACCTCTTGTCGCCGTAATTCAATCTTGCCCCCAACCGGTTGCTCAAATCCAGCAATCAACCGGAGTAAGGTCGTTTTTCCACATCCTGAAGGCCCTACCAAGCCTAAAATATCCCCTTCCTTTAAGGCGAAACTAACCTGATTGACCACAAATCCTCTCTTTGGGTCAAATTGTTTGCTCACCTCTTCTAGGTTCAACACCACCGTCTCTGACATGCTTTGCCCTGTAACTGTTTAATCGATTAAAACTGCTATTACAGTAGCATAGTTTTTAGGCATCTTTTGAGAAGAGTTCTTAGTCTAGTGGGGGACAACTCTGGGCCATCTCCATTCAAAAGAACAGATGACAGAGAAGAAGATTCCTTCCTCTTCTCTGTCGAATCTTTACTCGGAGAACACCAAGAGTTACTATAACTTTGTTGAAAATAATTGTCAATACATTAGAGCAAAAAAAGTCGGGAAAGGTCTTTCCCGACTGATTTAGGATCGAATGAGTGATGACCGAGTAAAAAACGCGGAGGCAGTTAACTGAGAGATTCGAGATAATCCCGAACTCGGTTACGGCGTTTAGGTTGGCGGAGCTTTTGTAAGGCTTTGGCCTCAATTTGCCGGACGCGCTCGCGAGAGAGTTCTAGGGCGCGGCCAATTTCAGCTAAGGAATAGGGATGACCATCACCAAGGCCAAAACGCATTTGAATGACATCTCGTTCCCGACTGGTTAAGTCTGCCATCAGGTGGCGCAGGTCTTGTTGTAAGGATTCGCGCATTAAGGATTCTTCAGGGGAGATACTATCTGTTTCTAGAAGTTCTCCCAGTTCTGTATCTTTATCCTTACCCACCTTGGTTTCCAGGGATACTGAGCGAGGAACCCGCAACAGCACTTCTCGAATTTGGCCTGGGGTCATGTCTAGTTCTGCCCCTAAATCTTCGATAGTAGGGGTGCGCCCTTTATCTTGGGCAAGTTTCCGTTGGGCTTTTTTGATCTTATTGAGTTTTTCGGTAATGTGGACCGGTAGGCGGATCGTTCGGCTTTGGGTGGCGATCGCCCGCGTAATCCCTTGGCGAATCCACCAGTAGGCATAGGTGCTAAAGCGATACCCTTTGGTGGGGTCAAATTTTTCTACTGCTCGTTCTAGTCCCAAGGTTCCTTCTTGAACCAAATCCAGCAACTCTAAACCCCGATTTTGGTATTTTTTGGCCACTGAGACCACCAGACGCAAGTTCGCCTTAATCATGTGGTCTTTCGATTTCAGGCCAGCCGATTGCATTTCATCTAACTGTGCCACCGTTAATCCAGCTAACTGTGCCCAATGGCGTTTCCCTTCGACCAAAGCTACTTTAAGGGCTGCCACATCGGTTTGAGCAACTTCTGCCCAGCGCTCCCAACTGGGCCGATGTCCAAGCTGGGACGTGAGGCGATCGCGAATTTCCATTAACCGCACATACTCTTGAATCGGCCCAGTTTCCGATTGTCCAGCTTGATTGCGTAATTCGATCAGTTGAATATAGCGCTGGACTTGTTGAGCTTCTGCAACTTCCTCATCGCGACCGAGCAAGTGGACTCTGCCAATTTCTTGGAGATACAACCGGACTAAATCCGTTGTGCGACGGTTGACTGAGGTTGGCCGGTTACGGGATTCCGTAGACTCCATTTCCAGTTCAGCCATTGTCTCTGAGGAGGTCAAGTCTTCTTGGGAAGTGAAATCCTCCGACGCTTCTAACTCATAGCTAGAGGTAGAGGATTCATTGTATTCAGGGTTCGGGCCAAAAGCAGTTACTGGCGTAGTCATCGTCTCAGTTGCTCCAAGTCATGAAAGGGAAGCATTTACAGGGTTCCCATCCGATTAGGGTTCCCTAATAGGGGGATGAATGACAGAATCTTTAGATTTTTTTAATAAATCTATCGGTCTGTGACTTCATCAACTCGATCGGGTTTTCTGAGTTTTGAGGGAGTGAACTTGAGTCTCAACTGCCTAAGCCAGAATAGGCCTTGACCAGAGAGATTCGGGTTCTCTAAGAACTCAGGAGTAAGGTTGCCAACTTTTGCTTACTGTTGTTTACGGTTAAGCCGGTTTTATGGCGTTTTAGCCTTAAGTTAACCAGTTCTCATATTTTTTTATTAGGAGAATCAATTCAGATGGACTATGAAATCCTGCACCCTGATTGATTGAGCTTTCGACTGCGTATCCTAATGTTTTTTGCAAGTCTACTCTACTATAGATAGAGGTTACCTTAAGGGAAGTGACTTGGGTCAAAGGTTGAATTAATCTGTATCACTAAGTTTTGTGAGCTCAAAAGATCTTCACAAGTGTGAAACCCATGCCCACATTGGGGTAGCCTGGATTAGACTCCCCTTATCTTTCTTCTTATTCACGCTCTCAAATCAGGATTCAGGTTTAATATCTCTTAACATCAGGGCATGAAGCGCCTGATGGGGGCTGATTTTCCCTTGCAGTAGTAAATCAACTTGAGTGCAGATCGGGATAGGAATGTGATGAATTTGCGCCAATTGAACTAAAACTTGTGTCGTATTAATGCCTTCTGCGGTTCCCTCCAGATGGTCGAGAATTTCCCATAGGGGTTTTTCTTTGGCGAGTTGATAGCCGACTTGATAGTTGCGGCTGAGGGGGCTATTACAGGTAGCTAATAGGTCACCTAAACCGGAGAGTCCGTAGAAGGTTTCGGGTTTGGCTCCCCAATGAGTGCCAATGCGGATCATTTCAGTTAAGCCCCGTGTGAGTAAGGCGGCTTTGGCGTTGGTTCCCAGGTGTAGACCATCACAGACTCCAGCGGCGATCGCCAAAACGTTTTTTAAGGTTCCTCCCAGCTCTACCCCTAGGGGGTCGTCATTAGTGTAGACGCGAAACCGGGTGGAGGAAAAGACTTGTTGCACCCATTGGGCTGCTTGAGGGTCTCGACTGGCAACAGTGGTGGCAGCAGGGAGACCTTGATTAATTTCTTTGGAGAGGTTCGGCCCAGCTAAAACAACGACGCTATTCTCAGGAAAAGCATTTTGCCAGAGCTGGGAGGGCGTGATGCGATCGCTCGGATCGAGGCCTTTAGTAACCGTGACGATCGCAGTAGAAGGGTTCAGACCACAAGTTTGAACTTGCTCAATGACAGGTTTTACCCCTTTCATCGAAACAGCACTCAGAACCAGGGAAGCACCAGCAAGAGCTTCACAGAGGGGGAGAGCGCCGCGACGAGACCAAATTGTGACGTGATGGCGGCGATCTCGAGCGAGTTGAGCGAGGGTTTGCCCCCACACCCCACCCCCAATAACGGCAATCGAGAGTGCTGGATGTGAAGAAAAAGAGGAGGATTGTTTAGTCATGGATGTTTTCAACTTGGGTTTTCTATTGATCTATTACCCTTGCAGTTCTGGTGACCCATGAAAAGAGGTTTTCTGGCTGGAAAGGCCCTATTCAATACTATCGGGGTCGATGTTGAGTTCCCGCAATTTAGCTGCTAGGCGATCGGCGCGTTGAGTTTCGCAATCGGCAATTTCTTCTGATGTCAAAACCAACTCACCTTCGGCTCTGACAAGGTGTAATTGGCGATCGCGCCTTCCCAACTATAATCCTATAGCAGCAGTTTCGTTACCACTCGATAGAGTTTAGCCAATTTTACCTATGGCTAGGGCGTTGCCCTATATAAAAAACATAGCCGTAATACTGACTGTAATGGCGATAGAGATCGATTTCTTGTTGTTCGCTCTCTAAAACTTGTAAGGCTTCTGGGTCATTTTGATACTGTATTTTAAGCCGATTGATTTTGTTCTCTATGGGGGTGTAATAGTCTGTCCACCAGGCAATTTCTGGTAATACCAATGTATCAACGATCGAGTAACCCGCCCGTTCCATGGCGGCCCGGTTCTCCTCTAAGGTTCTCATGGATGGATAACCTTCTTGCCAAAACTGCTTGACAGGTTCGGGAGGATTGGGTTGTAACCAACTGATTTCGGTAACTGCGATGTATCCTCCCGGTTTGAGGAGCGATCTCCACTGGTTTAATCCGCGATCGAACCCCATAATATAAATCGCGCCTTCCGACCAAATCAGATCGAAAGACTGCTCTGCAAAGGGTAAATCTGCCATATCTGCACAAATCACTTCTAAGCGATTTCCCAATCCCTGACTCTCAAATCGTTGTTTCAGCTCCTCCAGATAGGGTTGATGGAAATCAACCGCAGTAATAGTGCCATTGCTCAGAGTTGCCAGATCCAGGGTTTGTTGTCCCGGGCCGCAACCAACATCTAAAATTTGGGGAGAGTCGGGTAACGCACTCAAATGAGAAAAGGCCTGTTGAGTCGAGGCAAAATTGCCCGGACCTTCTCTCGGAAGATTACTGTGAATTTGCCAAAATACGGGATAAAAATCAGACATGGGTGAGTCCTAAAGATTCTTCTAAACGTTCAACCACTAAATCGGTAACCATTTGTTCATAATACTGGCAAGCCATGGTTTGTGAAGAACGAAATGTTTTATTTTCCCAATATTTGTTACTGGCAGAACCTCCGCCACAAATGCCATAGTATTGACAAGTTTGTTGGCACAGTTCAACGCCAGCCGTAATATCGGCATAGATGCGTTGAAATTTTTCGCTCTGGCACACGGATTCTAAACTATCGGTGAGGATATTACCGAGGATAAAATCGCCATATTCTGCTGTTTTAATCGCTAACAGTTCGGGGTCAAATGTGGAAAAGTTGCCCTGATGATCGACATTGAGAATCACAAAGGGAGTGGTTAAGCCACTTCTGGGGATGCGATCGCCACTATAAATCAAATTACAAATCCGCTCAAATTCCCGTAGCTTCAATTCTCCGCCGCTTTGGGCCGTCAAAGCCCAAAATCGGCGAATAAACGCCTTGTAGCGCCGTCTAGCGTCCCCATTGGCGAGGGATGAAGACTGGTGTACCCCCTCTAATTCTTCAATATTAAAGCCCACATCGGTGAGACCATTATCCATGAAAAATGCAAACAGTTCATCGGCATGGTCGAGGGAATCTTCCGTAATCACAGTGATAATATTAAACGGCACATCCTGTTCTTGCAGGTGGCGAATGCCGCGCATGGTGCTGTGATGGGTTCCGAGTCCCGTGCGGGTTTTCCGATGGGCATCATGGATAAAATCAGGGCCGTCAAGGCTTACCCCCACTTGCACGTTATAGCGTTTAAATAAATCACACCACTCCGGTGTAATTAAGGTGGCATTGGTTTGTACCGATTGTGCAATTTCGCACTCGGTTTTATTTAAGGTTTTATCCAGTTCTGCAATCTGAGAGAGGGCAGTTTCATAGAACGAAATGGGAACAGCGAGCGGTTCCCCCGCGTGCCAACAAACCGTAAAGCGATCTCCCACAAACGGACTCTCGAAAATGCGCCGAAACACGGGTTCAATCCGATCTAGGGAAAACTGGTGTTTGAGATGGCGATCGGGTAAATAACAATAGTCGCAATCGAGATTACAAAAGGATGTCGTTTGCAGAATCACTAAATCTAAGGGGCCAAAGTTAGATAAATCCAACATATTCAGGGTTAAGGGTTTATGGATAGACGTTACTAATGACCTACATTCTACAGAATCATCCTATTCCCTAGCGCGCAGCGCTATATCTAAGCATCCCAATCTTCGTAATTCAACCTATCAATTCGGGCAAACTCCCTGGTATTATGGGTTACTAGAGTTAAGTTATGGGAAATCGCGATTGCAAATCATACGCACCAATCGGCGTTCCTTTTCGCTCTAAATCAGCTCGAATACTTCCATAGACTTCTGCTGAACGATCGTCAAATGGAAGCGAGATGAAACGGCTAAAGAATTTACGTTGTTTAGCCAAGTTTTCTTCTCGTTTGACGCTTTTCATTGCGCCATAAAACAACTCAGATTTTACCACTCAACAAACCGCAATATCAGTAGGTTCTAGACTATCCAAACGATATCTTACACTAGAATCTGCATATTTCAGGTAAACAATACAAGCATTACTATCGAGTAAATAAATCATTCTAACGCCTCTCTAATCGAGTCGTCTGGTTGAGGATGCCTAAAAAATGTCTCATCGTTAATAGACCCTGCTGTTTCTTCAATAAATTCATGCCATTCTGATTGATTCCTATTTTCGGTGAGATTATGCTCATCATCTTTAACTAACTCTTGGGTTAAAATAACCTTGATTTCTTCGGCCAAGGTTCGACCGTGAGCAACTGCCTGGTCTTTGAGCTTTGCTAATAGATCTGGCTCAAGATCATCAAGAATAATCGTCATGTAAAAACCTCTGTCTGCATAGAACGTGAACATTGCTCTGATTCTAACCAACGCTCCTCAATAGAGGGGTACAGCGATCGCGATCTCCGAACGTGACAGAAGAGGGATAACTTCTTACTTATTACTCAACTCATTCTTCCCCTACTAAGGCTGCCATAATTAAAGCAAGAGGCTCCATATTGTCTCTCCCATCAGGTTAATTATCTACAATTCGCGGCTTCCATCATTATGCTCATTCTGCCCTCTAAACGTCCCCATCTTCTGCATCACGTATAGCTGTAGGGTGCATGAATAACGCACCCCTCGAACAGATTACCGCTTACGGAAATGAACAAAACCGCCGCCATCACGCCATCCATTGCGCCATCCACCATTGCGGAAACTACCCCCATTGCGCCATCCACCATTGCGGAAACTACCCCCATTGCGCCATCCACCATTGCGGAAACTGCCCCCATTGCGCCATCCATTGCGCCATCCACCATTGCGGAAAACATTACGAAATTGTGCCAGATCTTGGCTCCGTTGTGTCTCAGATGACAGGGGATTCCTTTCTAAATCCAGTTGGTGTTCTCTATTTTGCAAAGTTTCGGTTAATCGGTTTAATCGCTGTTCGAGATCAACGTTAGTGCTAGGGAATTCAGATAAATTACCGGTAGCGTTGGCTGGTGAAGCACTTAACGTGGATAGGGTTAATAAAAACCCAACTAATCCCGTGGTTGTGCTAATTTTCATGAATAACTCCTTTGCATAGAATGCTTTGAAACGATAGCATTGGCTAGATTAGGGGGTAAACTAAGACGCGATAAGGCTCTGCATTGCTTGCGCGATCGCATAAATCAACGGTGCTAACGCTAATGCGGGCAAAAATGATGCAATTCGCAGTTTACCAATATTGAGCAAATTCAAGCCTAAGCCTAACATGATAATTCCACCGACTCCAGTCACTAGGAAAATTCGGGGGTCGTTGCCTGGATCGGGTAAGATTTGAGTCAGGCTACCCGCTAGTAAGGAAATGCCCCCTTGAAAGATGAGGATGGTAATGATGGAAAACCCCACTCCAATCCCATAACTTCCGGTGAGCGCAATGGAGACTAACCCATCCATCGTTGCTTTCAGTGCCAGTAAACTATCATCACCTGTGAGTCCATTATTGATCGAGCCAATCAACGTTAAAGGGCCGACACAAAAGAGTAAACTAGCCGTAACAAACCCTTCCGTAAACCGTCCTCCTCCGCGAAACCAAATCTTGAGTTGAGAACCAATGGCATTGAGTCGCTCTTCCAGTTGCCACCATTCTCCCAATAAGCCACCCAAAGTTAAACTAAGCACCGCTAACACCACCCCATCAACCTGTCCCGCTTGCGCTTGAGTTAAACTTCCAGCCATACTCATCCCCAGATACAGGGTAATCAATCCCATCCCTTGAGTAATGGTGGATTGAATGCGTTGGGGCAGTTGATTTTTCAGCAGTAACCCTAACCCAGTTCCCACTAATACAGTTGCCACATTCATCCAGGTTCCACTGGTTTTTAGCCAAAAATCAAACATCAGATTCAACTCACTCACTGACTGTCCAATAAGATATCATTACTTGTAGCAATTACCTATTATCTTGCGCAAAACGGTAATTAGTTTGACTGACGTTGCCAAATCAATATCTCGTTATTTAAACCTCCAGAAATGAGTCTTTGATCGTTGGCACTCAAACCCAGAGAAATGACATAATCTGAATGTTTCTTGACTGTAGATTGTAACTGACCGGTCTGTACATTCCAAAACCGAATTGTCTTATCCCAACTACCACTAATGAGGGTTTGGTTATCTTCCCTCAGCGCTAAAGACCAAACCCCATCGGTGTGACCTTTGAGGGTTCGTTGTAATTCCCCTGTGGCTAAATTCCAGATGGTAATGTCTCCTTCTCCCCCTGCACTAGCGAGGGTTTGACTATTGGCACTAATGGCTAGAGCGAGAACCGATAAACGATGATTTTCAAGAATATTGACTAACTTAAATGTGGGCAACTCCCATACACGAATGGTGGTATCTTGGGAGCCACTAATCAACCATTTTCCATTGGGAGAAATAGCTAAGGAACTAATTAATCCTTGATGACCGGGAAGAGTTTCTATGGTTTCATAGGTGTTCAAATTCCAAATGAGAATCTGTTGATCCCATCCTCCAGAAACGAGGGTTTGACCATCGGGCGTTATGGCTAAAGCAGAGACTGCATCTCGATGACCGGTGAGGTTTTTTTGTAGCTCTCCAGATTCGAGATTCCAGAGCTTAATGGTGCGGTCTTCACTGCCACTGATGAGGGTTTTTCCATCAGGGGCGATCGCCAAAGCATTGATGGCTTTTTGATGACCTGTTAAGGTGTTAATTGGCTCTCCAGTGGTTAAATTCCAGAGAACGATCGCCCCATCACTATGGCCACTGACCAGTCGTGCATCCCCTAACGAGGCGATCGCCACTGCACCTAAAAATCCCCCCTCCCGTTGTAGCGTTTGGCTTAACTGATACCCTCCTGCAACAATGGCTTCAGTCGCTGGAGCTGGGATTTCACTCAGCACTGCCCTAGAATCAGATGCTGTTGGAGTCGGTTTTTCCGCGCTCTCCCACCAGCTTAAAACTCGATCGAGTTTAATCCCTGTGGCAACCACTTGATCCGTATTTTCGACTAATTGAACCAACCGATTAATACCAATTACTTCACCTCGTTGATTTAAGACCGGGCCGCCACTCATGCCCACCCGCACCACATTGGTATAATTTAACGGTAATTGTGTTTGATCCACCCCTTGCAGCAATTGCACAAATTCCCCTTCTGTATTCACAAAAATCCGTTGACGAACCGATCCCCCAGACCGTGGCCAACCGGCTACATAAGCTAGATTTCCTGCTTCTACTGCTTGCGGGTTACCGATGTTTGCGGTGCGATAGGTCATTTCACTATAGAAGGCCAGCACGGCAATATCTTCTCCAGGCATTCGCAACCGATGGGACGACCTCACCTGATAGCGATCGCCATCGGGAGTAATAAT
Organism: Roseofilum sp.; assembly: GCF_982964205.1. NCBI lineage: Bacteria > Bacillati > Cyanobacteriota > Cyanophyceae > Desertifilales > Desertifilaceae > Roseofilum > Roseofilum sp. The sequence continues at coordinate 32,456 of NZ_CEZBFX010000006.1, forward strand.
GGTATAGTCTTCCGGTCGATCCACCACATGGGCATTAGTGACCACATAATAAACCTGATTTTCAGTAGCGAAAATTACACCGCTTCCTCCCTGGGGGCCTTCGATGCGAACCGTAATTTCTGAGGCAATGCGGTCAATTACTGGGTTGGCAAGACTGGGAAGGCTAAGAGCTAGGCTAGGGGCGAGACTCAGAAGAGCAGCAGAGAGAAAACGAGTATACATTTCAATTAAAAATTTTTGTAGTTCAGGTGGGAAATTATCGTAGGTGGGTAGGAGAATAAGCGATAGAATTCAACGTATATAACCCAATTCTGCCCACCCTACCTGGTATTTAGACGCTGTTGGAAACGGATAATTACAGCTTGAAAAAATGGCCATTGATAATATTCAAACATGAGCCAAGCCACCAGGAATAGATGGGTAAAGAAGGTTAGCCCAGTCCAAAACAAGGGAAACCATGCGCCGCTACTTTCGGGATCGGGCGGAAAGATATAAGAGCCTAATCCAATTAGAATGGGAGGTAAGAGGATTAGGGGAACACTTAACAGCCAGAGAATTTGCGATTGATCGCCCGATCGCATCATAGCAACGTTAATCCAATTTTTACCCGTCCAGTACCAGGAAAAGGGGCGATCGCCATCTGCCAACTGAAGAGTTTGCTGTTGCAGATTTGCACTAAAGATATGACGGCAAAAGTTACAGGCAAATGCATCCATCAACGTCAGTGCAGAAATCCTTCCATGGCGACACAGAGGACAGGTGTAGGTGTCATGGGTATTGAGCATGGCAATTAAGTTTTTGGCTTTTTCTGGTTCACTAGGGGGTCAGTTTTTGTTGTGACAATCTTCTAAAGATTTGATATCAGTAATGGGTAATTCTAGATATTTATGGGGTTTGAGTCTGGGTGATTACGGGCGATCGCTGACGGTTTTGATAAATTCCTTACCATTTTCTTCTAAGACCACAATTGGATTACCACTAGAGGCAATTTCAATTCGTTTCACTCGTATTCTGCCATTTGATAAGGATTCTCCAGCCACCACATAGCGAGAGGTTGGTTCATCAGGAGCCTTAAGAATTGCCCGCATTCCGTCTGGCAGCTCTGCCACTCCTGTTACTTTTACGGCTTCTGCTCCCGATGGTGTTACAGGACTCGGAGTGAGGATAGGCTGCACTTGAGCGACTTCAATCGTTTGGGGAATTGCTTGGACGCTGGGATTGGGTTGTACCGTCGGCAATTGGGGGGATGGAGTTGGGATCGGAGCCGGTAAAGGGATAACGGGTAAGGGTTGAACCGGGGAGGGGGCTGGGTTGGGTTTGACTGTCACTTCTGGGGTTGGAGTTGGTGGGGTTTGTGTTACCTTAATCTGGCCCGGAGTCACAATAGGATGGGTGTCTAAAGGACTGAAGGGGTCTCGCTGCCCTTCTTTGAGTTGCGCTAACCGTTCTTCAGCCGAAGTTGAAGGGGTTAATTGGGGAATTTGGGCTAAGATTTGGCTCTTCTGTTTGGGAGTAACTTGGGGAGAAGGAGGAGGAGTAATGGCCACTTCTGACTCGATTACAGCCTCCTCTTGGGATACCTTGGGACCACTACAGCCCAGTGTCCAGAGTAAAGAAATGCTGATGGTACTCATCCACAGGAAGCGATTCATTGTTAGATCTCCCAATCTTGCTCTTCATCATTCAGAATACCGCCTCTTGCCTGAATTGCAACGTAGTGGAGAGCATAGGGGAAGATGGAAACACGGGAAGGTTCCGTATTGCCCTTTCCTATAAGTTTTGTAACAATTTCCCCAATTTTGCATAAAATAACCGTCTTTTTTCTGAGATCCCTATAGAGACCCTTGTTAATGCTCTGAAATCCCATCCTCCTCGGATGGGATTTTTTCTACTCAAGAGGAGAGAGTTCCATGTTCTGGCCGATCGCCCTTTTTGCTATTATCGTCTTTCTCTGGACACAAGAAACCTTAGTTGAAAAACCGAAGAAGAAGAAAACCCCAGAAGAAAAACTGGGAGAGGCGATCGGCGAATATCTCAAGTCAGGGATTAGAATTCGTACAGAAGAATCTCAAGATAAATAGTCCGTGGTAATCCCCTGTTCTTGGAGAAAGGTTTGTACCTGTTCAGCCGTCGGCTCAGGGGCGATCGCTCCAGGTTCAACAGTGGTTAGAGCGCCAACGGCTGCTGCATAGGTAACAATTTCCTTAACCTTCTGGGGATCTTGCAAGCTGGAAATCTGGTATCGATTCAGTTGATGAATCAAACCCGCTACAAATCCATCTCCTGCTCCTGTTGTATCCTTTACCGATACGGCAAAAGCCGGTACACTTCCTTCTCCTTCTCCGATCGCATAATGGATCGGTTTTTCTCCCCCGGTAACCACCACACCCTCTAAATCAGGAAATCGGTCTCGGATAGCCAATGGATCGGTCATATCCAATAAAAACTCGGCTTCTCGATCGCTAACTTTTACAAAATCTACTTGAGCTAATAAATCATAAATTAAGGGTTTGGCTTGCTCGGAATCGCGCCAAAAAACGGGTCGCCAATTCACATCGACGACCAGTTTCAGGTGATATTGATTAGCAATCTCTAACGCTTTATGGATCGCTTCCTGGGTTTGGGGATAAGCCAGCTCTAGGGTTCCCAGGACTAGATATTGAGCATCTCTAAATAAATCTATAGGGAGCAGGGAAGAATCAAGATAGGCATCCGCGAAGGCGGTTGTATCTGTCTCTCCAAAACCTGCGAAATAGCGATCGCCATTATAGGAATGAATCACATAAACCTGTCGGGTGGGGGCACTAGCATGTCGTTGAACGCCTTGGATATCAACCTGCTGTTCTTGGAGAAAATTCACCAAGCGATCTCCCGCCTCATCCGATCCAACACTCCCAATAAACGCTGATGGCGTACCCAACTTGACTAACCTACACGCTACATTAGCAGGAGCGCCGCCTGGATATGGAGTCCAGGATTTAACTTGATCGTAGGGCAGTCCAGCTTTGTCAGCCAGACAATCGAATAAAAGTTCACCTAAGCACAGAACCTGAGCTGTATTCATAGAAAATTTTGCCGTAAGCCTAGAACCCTCAGTGTACTACTATTCCCGGTTATTATCACCAGGAGGATTTTTGCTCTAGCGGGGATCGTAAGCTAGTTCTAGCGATCGGACTGATGGAGATTTTTCTGTTGCTAGGCAAACGATCGAAAATGGCTTGGCTTAATCACCAATCAAGACCACAATAAATGGCAAAGATAGAATTAAGTTATAGTTTAAGTAGATATACTAAAGCCAATATGCTTTCCCTTAGTAGAGATCCATAATCACTATGACTGTTAGCGAACCAATGAAGTCCATATCCCTCTCCGACCGTGAAATTCAGGTAGTAGAACTGGTGGCAATGGGATTAGCCAACCAGGATATTGCCGAAAAACTCGAAATCAGCAAGCGCACGGTAGATAATCATATTAGCAATATCCTCAAAAAGACCAAGACCGATAATCGGGTGGAATTAGTTCGATGGGCAATGAAATGGGGTAAAGTATGCATAGATGAGGTCAATTGTTGCATTTTACCCGCCGATCCGACACAATCCGAAGATGTATAAATATCATCTTTACCTATGAAATCCCAATCTGCATCTATCCTGGATTCGGCTATAAATCAGAAACGCAGAATCCTGAGTTGGCCTAAGTTGCCCCTAGCGGTATACCGTGAAATTGCAGCCCATTTACGTCAAATTGATGGTGTGAATACGGGGCTGTATTCCCAATCTAGCTCGGAGTTTAATTATTATTTAAGCCAGGTTGGGAGTATGTGGCTCGAATACCCGGAAGATCTGGTGGCTGAGGATTTGGCTCGTATAGATCGAATTTTGGCGTACTATAGCGATCGCTATGGTGTCTGGAAATCAATTGACGAAAACTAATGGCACAACTGCAAGGTATACGAGGAACCCGCGATATTCTGCCGGATGAGGTAGCCAGATGGCAGTGGGTGGAAGCAATCGCCCGGAAAGTTCTGGCTCAGGCTAGATACCAGGAGATTCGCACGCCCATTTTTGAGCAAACAGAATTGTTTGCCAGGGGAATTGGGGAAGCGACGGACGTGGTGGGAAAGGAGATGTATACCTTTACGGATCGCGGCGATCGCTCAATTACCCTGAGACCCGAAAATACGGCAGGAGTGGTGAGATCCTATATTGAGCATACTCTCAGCTCGAAAGGCCTTCAGCGTCTTTGGTATATCGGACCCATGTTCCGGTATGAACGGCCACAGGCTGGACGACAAAGGCAGTTTCATCAATTGGGTTTGGAGGCAATAGGCAGTGCCGATCCGAGGGCAGATGCTGAGGTAATTGCCCTTGCCACCCAAATCCTTAAATCTTTGGGTCTAAAGTCCCTGAAATTAGACCTGAACTCTGTCGGTAACCGGGAAGACCGCTTACAATATCGTCAAGCCCTTGTTGACTATCTTACTCCCTATAAAGAAGAGCTGGATGCCGATTCCCAAGATCGCTTAACCCGCAACCCTCTGCGGGTTTTAGATAGTAAGGACAAGCGCACCCAAGAAATTGTCGAAAATGCGCCCAGTTTATTGGAGTATTTAGGGGACTTTTCCCGCACCCATTTTGAACAGGTGCAAACCTTACTGGCTGATTTGGGCATTGACTATGAAATTAATCCTCGTCTCGTCCGAGGACTTGATTACTATACCCATACCGCCTTTGAGATTCAATCCGACGATTTAGGTGCCCAAGCCACCGTTTGTGGGGGCGGACGCTATGACGGATTAGTCGCAGAATTAGGCGGCAAAGAGACCCCAGCAGTCGGTTGGGCGATGGGATTAGAGCGATTAATGATCTTGGTGGAAAAACTGGCTCAGGTTCCAGACTCTACTCTAGATTTTTACCTGATTTCCAAGGGAGAATTAGCCCAGCGCCAATCCTTGAAGCTGGCTCAGGGGTTGCGCGAAGCTGGATTTTCTGTGGAACTAGACCTGAGTGGCGCAGCGTTGAAAAAACAAATGGCTCGTGGCGATAAAAGTGGCGCGATCGCCTGTCTGATTTTAGGCGATCGAGAAGCCGAACAACAAGAAGTGCAACTCAAGTGGATGTCCGCCAAAGAACAACAAACCCTGGAACAAAGCGATCTGTTAAGCAATACGCCTTATTTACGTCAACAACTCGATAAGCATTGTTAGGGGCGATCGGAACCCGATTAAACCCGTTGTCGTCGTTTTTTTTGAGGATCTCAGGATTAAACTCACTAATCCTGAGAATACTTTTATATACTGTAAGCATCGCCTGTTCAGTCAACTGAAAGAGGTACAATGGAGAATCTAAATTCAATAGCAAAAGAAGAACAGCACATCAGCAATGTAAGCTCAGGTTCTGAATGGAATCGAGAAGAGAAAATAATCAAAAATCAAAAAGCGATGGAGATCCTCAAAACTATGATAGCTTGGAATCGTCGCAAGGAAACAACTGAGAAAGATTTAGAATTTTGGCGATTTGTTTATTAAACCATCAATAATCATCGTCCTGTTGGACAAAAGCTATTTTCTGAGAATAATGGAAATTAGATGATAGTTTTTATAAATAGTTCTATCTTAGGTATGCTTTAGATGTGTTATACAGAGCAGTAAAAATTGGGTCAGAGGCTCAGTCTCAAAGAGGGCCGACAGCGCCTCGTGAAGCCCTAGATATCGATCGAATTATTGCCGCTCACTACAAAATATTAAAAGAAGAATATCCTAGGCATTATATGGTAATTGCCACTAAAAATATCAAATATTTGAGTCGTTTTTCTGAAGCAAGAGATTGGAGAGCAATAAAATCATAATACATGGTTTGATTGCCATTTGAAACAACTATATTTTTGAATTATTGATTACTATGTCTGTGATTCCTCCGTACCTGATCGTCTTTACCATTGCCTTAGTGATCCTTCCTTCTCTGGGTGCAATTCTCTTAAGGATGGCACTCCATCTCCATCTTACCGTTCTTTCCCAAAAAGTTCGGCGACTGATTCACTGGCAACCTCTCAACCGTAAACCGGAAATTATTGAATATGTAGAACAACGGTATGCAGAATCGATTACTCGGTTAGAACAAGTCAACACTGGAGCGCTGATTGACCAAGTCTATAGTCAAGAGCAAGTTCTGTTTTTATCCTGCGATCAAATTGAATATTTAGGGCGAATTTTACCCAACTTGTTATTATCTGTTGGGTTACTAGGAACATTTATTGGTATTACCTTAAATCTGACCGCTTTAAGTGAAACCATCAGTAATACCACAGCCATTGATATTAACAGCTTACTGGAAGCTCTGCAACAACCCTTACAAGGCATGGGAATTGCCTTTTTTACTAGCCTAGTCTCCATTTTGTTTAGCGCCGTCTTAACCGTCGTCAATGGACTGTTTAATACCGCGATCGCCAAAACCAAATTTGTTGATTCCCTTGAAGACTATCTCGATAATGTTTATCTGCAAACCTTAGAAAATAATACCCGATTTGACCGCATTATTCAAGGAATGAATCACTCTTTTGAAGGATTTCTCAACCGATTTGGTCAAATGGTGAGTGCTTCTGTAGAATTAGCCCTCAAAGAAAAAATGGAAGAGTTAGCGATTGAAAATCATCGTGCCACAGAACTGGCAGAAAAAGTTTATAGTCGCTTAACGGAATCCACGTTAACCATTAGTCAAAGTACCGAAGAATTTAAGCAATCGGCCGATCGCTTCTTAATCGTCGCTCAACGATTAGAAAACAGTCCGTTTCCTCAAAGTCTCACTGCAGCTACGAACACGTTAGGAGCGCTTCAGCACAGTTTTGATCAATCCATTAACAGTTTAACGACTTCTGTACAAACCATTGAAATTGCTGCTTTAGAATTACAAAGTTATAGCAAACGATTAGCAAAATTTGGCGATCAAATGAGCCAAAGCTATTCTACGTCCCTAAAAGTACTGGAAAGCCAACAACACAGTCAGCAATCTATTCAGAATATGATGGCTCGATTGCAAACCGGAACTCAGGGATTTGAAATGGCGGTAAAAGCAGTGGATCAACTGCAACGACGCACAATTGCGAAAGCGGAAGATTTGGATGAGTTGCAAGCGGAACTTAAACAAGTGGTCATCGCTTTAAATCAAGTGACTCGCGTTATTCAACAAGGATTGGAAAATTTTGGCACTCAGGTGACGACTTCAGCACAAATTCAAGATAATATTCAACAAATGAAAGAAACGCAGACCGAGCTGCTGAGACTGCGCCGCGCTTTAGAAAGTAAATCGAATTAAAATTACCCATTACCCGTTACTAGTATGAGTCGTCGTAAATCTCGTTCTCTAACCAATCAAGAAGATCTGAAAATTTGGACAGCATTTACAGATTTGATGTCCAATGCGTTTATGATCTTAACGTTATTTTTGCTCTTAGCGTTAATTAAATCCTTCTTTCTGAAGTCGGTTTCTGATGCCAATGTTACCCGCTCCCAAGAATTAGAGTCCCAATTAGCCAATTTGCAATTAGAGTTAGATAGCCGCACCAGTGCGGTACAAGGGTTAGAAGGTCAAGTTGCGAACCTGCAAGATCAATTGCAACGACGGGAAAATGTGGTGCAAAAACTGCAAGGGGAAATTGAACGGTTAAAATCGCCTCCGGTGATTGTTTTACGAGAGTCGCAATCGAGGAGTTTTCCGTCTGGTAGTGCGGAACTTGCACCAGATTTCCAACAGTACATTTTAGAGGATTTGGTGACACAAATTGAAAGTTTTGCCCAAAATTATCAGGGCTATGTGGTGGAGGTGATTGGTCATACGGATGGTCAAGAAAATAGTGGCAGTTCGAGTAATTTAGACCGAGTTTTAGAGGATGTGGTGGAAGGAAGTGCGTCGGTTTCTCGGTTGAATCCGGGATCGAATGCTGATTTAGGGTTGATGCGTGCGCTTGCGGTGGTGAAGGTGTTGGAAAGTAATCCCCGTTTGCAGTCGATGGGGTTACAGTTTAAGGCGTATTCTGCGGCTCAATTATATGGAGTTTCGGGCAATTTTTCGCCGACGAATGGTGGGGATAATCCCAGTCGCAGACGGATTGAGATTCGGTTTACTCCTCCTGCGGTGGAGCGATGATGGGGGGGGATAGGGATGCTCCCTTCTCCCTTCGACTCCGCTCAGGGAGCGGGAAGGAGCGAGGAAGTTTTCATCCTCCACTGGGCTTTTTTCAGGTTTCCGTCACAATAGAGGGGGAAGCATGTTTGTTGAGAACAGATGGAGATCGAGGAAATGGTAACGACAACGACGGAATTTAAGAGTGTGTATGGACCGGTGGTTTCTTGGCGTTATGGGCGATCGCTAGGCATAGACCCGATTGGTCAAACTTCGGTTTGTTCATTTAATTGCGTCTATTGTCAGTTGGGAGAGATTGAGGTTGTGACGCAAAAGCGAGATATTTATGTGCCTACAGAAATGATTCTGGGGGATTTACAGGGGTTTGCACCTTGGGATGTGGATGTTGTGACGCTCAGTGGCAGTGGTGAACCGACATTAGCGTTAAATTTAGGGGAAATTTTGCAAGGGATTCAGGAAATGACCCAAAGACCGACGCTGGTGTTAACTAATGGTACGCTGTTGGACGATCGCCAGGTACAAGCAGATTTACGATATTGCGATCGCCTTTCCCTTAAACTAGATGCTGTTACTGCTAAACCCCTCAACCGCGTCAATCGTCCCGTAGACAGCTTGAATTTAGAGCAAATGTGGCAAGGAATGCTCGACTTTCGCCAACAGTATAGCGGAGAAATTGGCGTACAAACCATGATTTTGACTCCTTGGGATGCAGAAACTCGCCATCAGTATATCGAGATGATGAAAGCCTTATCCCCAGTAGAAATTCAACTCAATACTCCGTCTCGTCCAAAACCCGTCAAACGGCAATTAGATGGCCGTGGAAATCATTATGATGAGAGGTCTTATGAGGTGAAACGGTTCAAATGTGTGGAGCCGGAAGTCTTGCAAGCGTTTGCGAACGAAATCGAGCAAGAGACGAACATTCCCGTCCGCTATCGAGGGTAATCTCATGTCTGTTTAAGAGCTTGCTATCAATAACGTCAGTTTTGGTGAAGGGCATTTTGCAGCTGATTTGACGAAGGAATGCAAATTACAGCCAACGATAGTCTAAGAGTGTCAGCTTATCCAAAACTGACGTTAATCAATAAAGTCTGGCAAAGCCCGATCGCCTACCCTAGGGAAGAACCATGACTCCATAGCGATCGCGCACATCTTGAGTATCATTGATTGCCCAACCTTGCCATTCCACCCAAGCATGGGCGGCGAATTCTCCCTGTTGCTGCTGTACTCCAATGCGTAATTGGCTCTCAATTCCCTGGTGACGTAATAAACTCCAGAGGACGAGGGACTGTTGTAAGCATTTTGCCCAAGGTTGGTAATACTTAGCGGCTAATCGTATAGCCTGATTCACTTGTCGCACGCGATCGACTAGATTATCCTCAATTTCCACATTCTCTGTTAATGGGAAGAATTGGGATAAACGAGCTTGAGTAGACTTAAACCCCCACCATTTCAGGGAAAGGGTAACCACAGGTAACCAAAACAGAGCCTGCAATAAGAGCGATTTTACCACGCCATCTAGACTCCAAAAACTGGACAATTTACGCATCCCTAGCTTCAATCGGTTCATCTTTCTAGCACCTAATCTCAAATCTATTCTTCTCCCATCTCTTGCTGCAATAGCGTCTCTAGCATGGCAACTACAGCAGGTAAATCTTCATAGATAGTTCTCCACATCCGGTCAAGATTAACTTGAAAGTATTCGTGAACCATCACATTTCTCATATCACGCATCGAACGCCAAGGGATTTGCGGATAGCGAGATTGAATGGAGTCTGGCACATTAACAGCAGCCTCGCCAACAATCATAAAGTTATAAAGAATCCCGTGCAAAACCAAATCCTCCATCTGTTCAAACTGCTCATAACTTATCCCCGCAGTCGCTTGTTGAATGCGAGCGATCGCATCTAGAATATCTTGTATCCTTAATCGCCATGGTCTAGAAGGCACGAATCATCCCCTTCAGAACCGGTTCTCGTAAATGTTCTCGCAAGGAATCTGCTGTTCCCAAGTCTATATCACAACCAAATAGATCTTCTAGATAGTGTTGTACTTGAAATAATTGAAATAATCCCCCTGGCTTCGTAAACTCTACGAGAAAATCAATATCGCTATCAGGTCGTGCTTCGTCTCTAGCGACTGAGCCAAATAAATCCAGAGACTTGACTCCCAATGCCTCTAGTTCTTGCCGATGACTGGTTAAGGTTGTCAGTACCTGTTCTTTTGATGTCATAGTGCTGTAACGCTCTCAGCTAAATATGTATACTTTTTTATAATCTATCACCGAGCAACGGCGATCGCCTCTAAATCTCTGACGATTCCCCCATTATAAGCAAAACCGATACAATCAAGAGAAACTCATTACTCCATCACTCGCCTTGTTATGAGCCAAACTCCCAGCAGTTTAAGCGCGATCGCCATTCGTCGGCATATCGGAACCCTGATGTTAACCATTGCGGTTATCGTCGTCGGTTTTTTTGCCCTCAGTCAGCTCCCCGTTGACCTCCTCCCCGCCATTACCTATCCCCGCATTGGGGTACGCGTTGATACTCCTGGTCTGGCTCCTCAAGTGGCAGTAGACGAAGTAACCCGCCCCCTAGAAGAAGGATTAGCTGCCACTGAAGGGGTCGTGCAAGTGTTTTCAGAAACTCGTGAAGGTCGGGTTTCCCTCAATCTCTACTTTAATCCTGGTAGTGATATTGACCAAGCTCTCAATGATGCTACGGCGACTCTGAATCGCACGATTAACCAACTGCCAGACGACTTGGAGCCACCGCGAATTTTTAAGTTTGACCCGTCCCAACTACCAGTGTATGAATTTGCGCTGACTTCTGAGCGATTACAAGGGGTGGATTTACGGGTATTTGGCGATCGGGAATTGGCGCGGGAACTGACCGTAGTCCCTGGAGTTGCTGGGGTAGATGTCTCTGGAGGACTGCAAGAGGAAGTGCAGGTGAATCTGGACTTGAAACGGATGACGAGTTTGGGCATAACCATTAATGATGTGTTGGATAATTTGCGCGATCGTAACTTAGACAGTTCTGGAGGACGACTACGAAATATCCCCACCGAGAGCCTCACCCGTACCATCGGTCGTTTTGCAAACGCCCAAGATATCCTCAATCTCTCCTTTGAACTGAACGATTCTCCCTCATCTCGCCAAGTCTATTTACGGGACTTTGCCCAAGTCATCGATGGCACAGAACGACAGCAAGTATTGGTTTCCCTGAATGGGATTCCAGCCGTTAAAGTGAGCGTACAAAAACAGCCAGAAGCCAATACGGTACAAGTCGTTGACGCAGTGAAAGCCAGGATTGAGGAACTGCGCTCTGGGGGCATTATTCCCGATGATATGATTTTGACCTCGACGTTGGATGAATCCCGATTTATTCGCCAATCGATTCGCAATGTCGTTATCGCCGGATTAACCGGATCGGGTCTAGCGGCGATCGCCGTTCTCCTATTCCTAGGTTCCCTACGGCAAACCCTGATCGTCATCCTTGCCATTCCCTTGGCAACCCTCACTGCCATTATCCTCATGTTCGCCTTTGGTCTCTCCCTCAACGTCTTCAGTTTGGGAGGACTCGCTTTAGGGGTGGGTATTGTCGTGGATAACTCCATCGTGATGCTAGAAAACATGGTCAGCCAACATCAGGCTCTTCGACTGCGCTCAGAGCGTCCCCTGAGCGCAGTCGAAGGAGACACCTTAGAGATCCCCCCCTCTCCCTATCTGGAAGCGCAAAAAGCTGCCTCACAACTCGAATCTGCGCTCTTAGCCTCCACTTCAACTAACCTGGTTGCCGTCTTACCCTTTGTACTCATTGGGGGATTCTTCTCATTGCTCTTCAATGAACTGATCCTCACCATTAGCTTTTCCGTTGCCGCGTCCCTGATTGTGTCCTTAACTGTTGTTCCCATGCTCACATCCCGGTTATTGCGCGTGCGACGCTCCAGTGGCTTAGACAAAAGGGGCCCCTTACGCTGGTTTAACCAGCAGTTCCTGTTGATTACAGGGGGCTATGGACGGATATTAAGAGGGGTGATTCGAGTGCGAATTCTGGCGATCGCGTTAGCGGTATTGATTCTCGGTTATGGTAGCGTTCGCCTCGCTGCCGACATTCCCCAAGAAATTCTGCCCAGAATCAACACCGGACAAGCGCGTTTATTTGCCCAATTTCCCCCTGGAAGCAACCTAGAAACCAACCAGAAAGTGATGGAAGCAGTCGATCGCATTCTAGTCGAACAACCGGAAACCGAATATGCCTTTACCACCACTGGCGGATTTCTGTTTGCCAATCTCACCATTGAAAATTTACTGCGATCGAGTAGTACCATTACCCTCAAACCGGGCAGTAATGTCCAGGCGTTTGTCGAAAACGTTCAACGCGAACTCAATCAACTGAATCTCGTCAATATTCGCCTGCGCTTATTTCCAGATGCAGTGCGGGGGTTAATTTTAAATAATTCCCCCGTTCGCGGCGATATTGATGTGGCGATCGCGACATCTCTTGGTCCTGATGGGATTGAAGACCCAGATATTCTCGCTCAAGCCGGTCGCCAAGTCTTGAAAGCCTTAGACGAAAACGTGACCTTAGCCCGATTTCGACCCGATGCTGATCCCTCGCAACTAGAAGTCCAAATTCGTCCCGACTGGGAAAGAATGGCCGATTTTGGGGTCACTGCACAAGAGTTAGGGACAACGTTGGAAACGGCTATCTCAGGAACCGTTCCCACTCGGCTACAACGGGGTAATCGTTTGGTGGATATCCGCGTACAGCTCAACCGAGATGCATTACAGGGAATTGATGAACTCCGGCAAATGCCCCTGTTTTCACAAAACAATAGTCCCATTCGTCTACAAGATATAGCGAGTCTGGATAAGGGAACAGCACCGGCAGAAATTCAGCGCGTGAATGGGCGATCTGTCTTTTTTCTAGTAGGAAACTTGAATCAGGGTGCGAGTTTAAGTGACGCTCTAGGGGAAGTTGACGCAGCTTTAGAGAATCTAGAACTCCCTCCAGGAGCGCGAGTGTTGCCGTCGGTTGCCGCCGAATCGAATCAACAACTGCAAGAGGCAATCGCTATTTTGGGCAGTTTAGCGGCGTTCCTGGTGTTTGTGGTGATGGCAGTTCAGTATAATTCTTTGATCGATCCATTGGTGATTATGCTCGCGGTTCCCCTGGCTCTAGCAGGGGGAATTTTAGGATTGTACCTGACGGAAACGGCGATCGGGGCTACCGTATTAGTCGGTGGCGTTTTATTGGTTGGAATTGTGGTCAATAATGCCATTATTATGGTGGAACTGGCCAATCAAATTCGCGCCGAATCCGGATTAGATTATCGCAGCGCCATTTTAAGAGCCGCTCCCCAACGATTACGGCCGATTTTAATGACGACCATTACCACAGTTTTAGGTTTATTTCCCTTGGCTGTAGGTTCAGGAGAAGGAGGCGAATTTTTACAGCCATTAGGCGTAGTCGTCTTTTCCGGCTTATCTTTGGCAACCCTGTTAACCTTATTTATGATTCCCTGTTTCTATGTGCTGTTGCACGAAGATATTGGCGAGAAATTGCTCAGATTGCCGAAAAAGTAGATTATTATGAACCATAGTTCAGTCCCTTGATAGATAAGGAGGTAAGAGCCAATGCCCGATATGAATGATTCTCTGCTCTCAAGAATTACATTTGATCGCCACATTTTTGGCGGTAAGCCCATTATTCGAGGAATGAGAATTTCCGTGGCTATGATTTTAGAATTGTTGGCCAAAGGGGCATCAATACCAGAGATTTTAGAGGATTATCCTGACCTAGAAATGGCTGATATTTATGCTGCCCTGTTCTATGCCTATCGTCTCATCAATAGCGAAGAAATAGTGGAGCGATCGGTGGCATCATAAATCATGAAATTTTTGCTCGATGTCAATGCAAATGCTTCTTTATCCGATTTTTTGAGAGATTTGGGATATGATGTTGCTTGTGTTCGGGATGTCGATCGCAGTATGAGTGATGGTGACATTTTGGATTGGGCTGTAAGAGAACAGCGTATTATCATCACCACAGATTCTGATTTTGAACAACTGATATGGCTACAAGATCAACGTCATTGTGGAGTTTTACGGTTAGAAAATCTCCCACGTTCCAAAAGACTCTCTCTACTGCAAGATGTTTTAGCTGATTACGATCAAGAGTTAGAAGCGAGATCAATTGTTATTGCTAGTGAACACAAAATTCGGATTCGCAAGAAATTAAGCTTCAAGGAGGAATCCTGAATAATATAGAGTCCGAATAATCGGTTATGATATCAAGTCCGAACTATTCCCTAATGCGCAGCACTGTATGCTCCGGGTTCGGGTTGAAAAGGAGCAATTTTTTCCCTTACATTTACTCCTAATTGCTCTAACATCATTCGGAGTACCGGATCAACTTCTAAACGTAAGTAGTCTGGAGTAATTTCTACAGGAATATGACGATTTCCGAGATGATAGGCTGCTCGCAGGAGATCGATCGCCGTTTCCGAGGTCACTTCTAATACGGGTTCCGGTTTAGCAATCACTTGCACCAGGGTATCAGCGATCGCCGTTTGCAAAAGGTCACCATCTTGGAGAACTGTTCCCCTCGGTAATCGTAACTCAACCGTCACCCCGTCAGGAGTTTCTGTCTGATAGCGACTGCGCGTACGCTCCCAAGCAGTTAAGGGAAGGATCGAGGTGATTTGGGAATTGTCCAATTGCAAACAGCGCTGGGTCAGGGTAATTGAGGTCATGGAATGGGGGAAGTGGGGGACGCGGGAATGTTAATGATTGATTCCAAAATAGTCGATCGCGGCTTCGGCGATCGCCTCGCTGCCGGTTTTATCCAAAACTACATCCGTTCTGGGAGGCGTAGGCACTTGGTGTAAAAAGCTCCAATCTCCGCTAAAGAAAGCTTCTGGATCGATAATCTGATGTCTGCCGTAATCTTGCAATCCTGCCATTAAAACCGGGGTTTCGGCAAAGCCTTCTCGGGTTAAAGAAGCAATGGGAGTTCCTAAGCGCAAGGCCTCCGCAAATGTACTATATCCCGGTTTAGAGATCAGGCGATCGCAAAGGGGCATAAAATCGACTGGCCGATATTCATATCCCCTCGCTTTAATCAAATTGGGTAGATCGGGAGCTTGGGCATCGAAGGTGATAAACTGCCAGTCAGGAAACTCCTTGAGGGTATCATAGGGAATCGCTTGCAGGCTTAACCCGCCAAACGTTAATAATACGGTGCGTTCTTTGGGAGCAGAAATTTGGAACTGTTGGCGCAATTGCTCCACAGTCGATCGAGGAATCCCCCCGGTTAACCCTACATCGACCACTTCCGGAAATGCACTCATAGGTTCATGAATCGGTAGCCGAAACAGGCGATCGCACTGGCGATAACTATTGCTAATCCAATCGGCGATCTCAAGAAATTCACCTCCCCAAGGGCGATAAATAAAATCCCAACCAAAATTACCCATCATCCAACAAGGAATTCCGGCACTATGGGCAATATCTACGGCTAAATGGGGCAAATCAGCTAATACTAAATCAACCCGATTTTGGCGAATAAAATTCACTTCTCCGGCAATAATTGAGCGTTCATTTTGGTGAATCTGTTTCAGTTTTTCTAGAGTTGGTTCTTTATCCATGGTCAGGCTATCGGACTGAATTACCCCCACATCAAATCCCCTGGGACGGTGAATAAAGTCAACCGAAATATAGGATTCGAGCAACCATCGGGGAACGGTAGTCACTAAAATGAGGAGAATTTCAGGATTGCGTTGGGCGATCGCGGCGGCAACTGAGGCCATCCTCACGGCATGACCAAAACCATGATTGGTGATTGCCAGATATAAAGTAGGTCGAGACATAGAATCAATGAACAATGAAATAATTAACAATGATTGCTTGTTCTATCCTAAGATTCTCAGGGCAAGTTTAGAGGGTTTTGAGTTAACTTACCCTGAGCGAGTGTGACTCAAAAATAGGGGGTTCAGGTTGGCTCGGATAGCAGGGGTTTGTCTTGGACAATGAACACGGAACAGGAAGCACGATGAACGACATAATTACTGACACTACCGAGTAGTACCTCAGCAACTTCATGTCTTCCCCTACGTCCCACGACAATTAAATCTGCACCCCAGCTTTTGGCTAGATCGCAGATCCAACGTCCGGTATCACCCATTTTCCATTCCCATTCACAGGAAACACCTGCTTCTTGAGCGCGATCGCAATAGCAACTGAGCCATTGACGAGTCTGTTCCGTTTCCTCTGCCATCTGTTCTTGCACTGCTTGGGAAAAGTTAGTTAAGGTATGGCCATAGGGACCAACATAGGTAAACAGACTACTTTCTTCCAAGCCTAGACGGTGAAAGAGCATCATTTGAGAAGAAAACTGTTGCGCTAGAGCTAACCCTTTCTCAAAAACGGTTTCTGCTTGAAGGGAGCGATCGAGGGCAACTAAAATCTTTTGATAAACCATTTTTCAATAAGCAGTTTAAAACCTTCATTTAGATCATGGCACTGTTTCAGGTACAATACCAAACGTAAGCTACAAGAATTAACAGCTCACCTCTAGAAGCAGTGGAAAGGAAGCAAGCAAAGAATTGAAGGAATTACCCATGGCTAACTCGCAACTCCGTCTGATGATCCTGGCCTTTCCCCTGACGAGTTATCTTCTGATAGGACGGATCTTATTAACGCTGATCGATCTGAGTTCTCACCTGGGTGCGAAATTGTGGAATTGGGCGATCGCCGATCGGCAACAGTACCCCTACTCTCTCAAAGATGACCGAGGATTGATTTTAGGGTTTCCCCTGGTATTTCCCTTACTCTCTCTTCTAGCGCTCAGTTCCCTGTTATGGTGTACAGTTTTGATGCTGTTGAAGGTGGGTAAGCGCGATCGTCTCTTGGAGCAGGTGCAAAAGTTGCTTGGGGATGAATCTCTGTTTGTAATTGCACTTCCGGCTGAGTGTTATTACTGGCTTGAAGGATTGGTGACGGGAGTGTTTGAGGCGATCGAGGAGTTTAGGACTCCGGGAATATCAGCCAAGTTCTCGGAAGTGATGCCTGTGGAAAGTGTTGCCTCTGAACCTGCTGCTGTGGAAGCCGTTGAAGAGCAAACACCAGAACCCCAAGCTCCTGTCTTATCTCCTGCTGCTCCCGTTTATCCAACTAACCCGAATGTTCCCTTACGTTCAGAAAGTGGTATAGATTATACTCGACTTCAAGATTTACTCTCGGATCGTAAATGGAAAGAAAGTAATCAAGAAACCCTGGATCTGATTTTGCGGGCAACTCGACGAGAAAGTGATGGTTGGTTAGATGCCCTGAATTTAGATGAGCTGCCTTGTACAGAATTAGACACGATAAATGAACTTTGGATTGCCTATAGTAAAGGCAAATTTGGCTTAAGTGTGCAATCTCGGCTCTATGAACAGGTAGGAGGAGATTATGGTCAGTTTTGCGATCGCATTGGTTGGCGTAAAGAGAGTCAATGGACAAAGCTGACTGAGTTAAACTATACGGATAATGCGCCTCCAGGTCATTTACCTTATCTGGGATCGGCGATCGGTTATTCCCTACTCAGTCATAAACTCAAAACCTGTGGTATTCAATAAATTCAGCGATATGGTTATTGCAGCCCCAGAACCTCAAGCAACAGTCCAACCCAAAGGCGAACAACGGGTCGTTTTTCACGGCATTACCTGGGAGAACTATGTACACATCCTCGATCAACTGCCTCAATCCAGAGGTTCTCGTCTAATCTATGATGATGGAGTTCTAGAGATCACTATGCCCTTAGAAGACCATGAATTTGCCCGGTGTTTAATTGAGCGATTTATTGTGGTTTTGGTTGAGTTGTTGGGTCTTTCCATTAAGACCATGGGATCGACAACCATGAATTATCCCCTGTTAAGAAAAGGAGCAGAACCGGATAGTGCCTATTATTTTCAAAATCAGCCGTTGGTGAAAGGACGCAATGTGAATTTTGCCCAAGATCCGCCCCCAGATTTGGTGGTTGAGGTGGATATTACCCACACGGATATTGCTAAGAATGAATTTTATTCCCGTTTGGGTGTGCCGGAGTTTTGGCGTTTTGATGGGCAGGTGTGGCGGATTTATACTCTGAAGTCTGGGGTATATGTGGAAGTGGAGCAAAGTCCCACGTTTCCCGAAGTACCGAAGGAGTGGTTATATCAGTTTTTAGCCACAGCAAAAGAAGATGAGATCGGGGCAATGCGAGAGTTGAGGGGACGCTGGCAGGAAGCAACCAACTCCTAGAGAACACGATATAGCAGAGAAAGGGAGAGTTTAGGCTATTTTCTATTCCCTATTCCCCATTCCCCATTCCCTATTCCCTATTCCCTTATATTTCAGCATCCCTGTACCATTCTTCCAATTGTTGTTGTTGGGTACGGCGTGAGGGACGGCGATATTTTTTGGTATTTAGTTTAGGTTCGTAAGTATTGTGACCTTTGCGCTTCAGGGTAGATTCAGGATCGGCTTGGCGATCGCGGTGTTCTTGACAGGCGATCGCCTCTTGCAAAAACATGAGATAATGTTCGTAGCGCTCCCAGTCTCCTCGAATTGCACAATCCGGTTCTTCCCGATGCAAACAGTCACTAAATTGGCAACGATCTACCCTCATGAGCGCCCGCACTTCTGGAAAATAGTCTCCTAACGCTTCTGGAGGATAGTCTACATCCGGCTGATTAAATCCGGGGGTATCCGCCAAAAGTCCGCCACTAGGTAACTTAAATAACTCCACATGACGAGTGGTGTGTCGTCCCTTTTGGAGCTTTCCAGACACTTTCCCTACCCGCAAATGGGCATCGGGAATCAAAGTATTAATTAAACTTGATTTTCCCACCCCAGAAGGCCCTGCAACAATCGTGACTCGTTGAGCTAACTGTTGCTCGAGTTCGGCTAATCCATGCCCACTCACCACACTAATGAACAGAGGCACATAACCCCATTGTTCTAAGCGGTGACACCACTTTTCTTTCCACTCAGTAGAAACTAAGTCACTTTTGTTTAAACAGAGACATAAACTCAAGGGCGTTGATTCACTTTTGACGAGAAACCGGCTGAGTTGATAGGGGTCGAGATTGGGTTGATCGACGGAAAAAACCAATAATAGTTGATCCGCATTGGCTACAGGAGGCCGGGATAATTCGGTAGTTCGAGGATAGACTTGGGCGATCGCCCCCCGCAAACCCGACCAATCTGGATCTTCTACCCCCACGCGATCGCCCACCATCACCCGTTGACCAATCTTTTTCAGGCGCGATCGGCGAGTACACAACAAAGGAGTCCCTTCTTGCTCATCAAGCTGAACTTGATAAAAATTGGCTTGAACTGCCAACACCGTACCCACCCAAACCTGATTCATTGTGGAGGCAGATTTTCCGGATCTGAGCGCCGAACTTGCAGCCGAAAAAACGGCTCCTCTTCATCCTGGGTAGACTCTTGTAGTCCTTCAATCGGATAACCCGCCATTTTCAGGCTATCCGGAACCTGCTCAATGGGTTCACCTGCATCTAACCACACTTCCAATAGGGAACCAGGAGCCATTTTTTCCAGTTGTAGCTTCGTGCGGACAAAGTTGAGGGGACAAGGTATCCCCCGTAAATCCAGTTGAACATCCGGAGGACCTAAATCAGTCTGGGGACTCATTTATTAAAAATCCCTCCAAACAACCCACCTCCCTTATCTTGGCGATCGCCTCTTAGGCGTTCCAACTCCTTCAAATGCTCCTTCTCATCTGCACTCAACTGTTTAGGATTAGGAATATCCACCACCACCGTAATCAAATGATCTCCACGGCTTACTGGATTTCCCAACCGAGGAACTCCTCGATTTTCCAGCGTCAACACCGTATTCGGTTGTGTTCCTGCCGGAATAGTCAATTCTTCCGTACCATCAACCGTTGTCACCTGCACGCGAGAACCCAGAATCGCCTGTAAATAACTCACCTTCATTTCCGAAAGCACATTAATACCATCCCGTCGGAAATCCGCATCCTCATTCACAAACAAATAAACATACAAATCACCAGGAGGACCCCCCTGTTGTCCGGAATCTCCCTCATTAGACACCCGCAGTCGAGTCCCATTATCCACCCCAGCAGGAACATTAATCTTCAACTTCTTCGTAACCTGCTTATTCCCGCTACCACCACAGTCATTACACTTATCCTGAATCACCTGTCCTTGACCATTACAAGCCGGACAAACGGATACCTGAGTAAAGCTACCGAAAGGCGTGCGAGTCGCTCGGCGGATTTGACCCGAACCTCCGCAGGTTTGGCAAGTTACCGGTTTAGTCCCCGGTTTAGCTCCCGAACCATTACAGGTTTTACAGGTTTCTAAATGATTAATCCGAATCTCTTTCTCACCACCAAAAATGGCTTCTTTGAAGTCTAACTTCAAATCCAATCGTAAATCATCACCTCGGACTGGGCCTCGTCGTCTTGCCCCTTGGGTTCCCACTCCACCACCAGCAAAGCCACTGAAGAAGCTCTCAAAGATATCTGCAAAACCACCCATATCACCAAAGTCCCCAAAACCAGGGCCTCCAGCTCCACCACTCACTCCTGGTTCACCAAAGCGGTCATATCGAGCTTTCATCTCTGGCTCAGAGAGGACTTCATACGCTCGGTTAATTTCTTTGAACTTGTCTTCAGCTCCGGCTTCTTTGTTAACATCCGGGTGATATTTTCGCGCCAACCTGCGGTAGGCTCGCTTGATCTCTTCTTTGTCTGCTTCGCGGGAAACACCGAGAATTTCATAATAGTCGGCCATAGGGCGCTCTGTCTTTCGGGGATCTCTCAACAAGTGGGCATACTGCACACTATTATAGCGGTCTCTTGGAGTGGAGACAG
Organism: Roseofilum sp.; assembly: GCF_982964205.1. Classification (NCBI taxonomy): domain Bacteria; kingdom Bacillati; phylum Cyanobacteriota; class Cyanophyceae; order Desertifilales; family Desertifilaceae; genus Roseofilum; species Roseofilum sp. The sequence continues at coordinate 53,487 of NZ_CEZBFX010000006.1, forward strand.
CTTAGTTTTCTCTGAATTTTAAGGAGGAGGCTGAAAAATTTCAGGCTTTACTCAATTTCTTCATAATCGGCCGAAACGGTTTCGTCTTCCTCATCAAAGCTAAAATCGTCTTCTTCTTGCTCCGATTCTACCGGACTTTCCATGGTTTCTGCTGCCGAATCAATCACTGTTTCCCCTTGGGTGAAGTCCTCAACAGCACCTGAACCTGCATATACGGATGAGCCAATAGTAAACAGGATTTGTTGTAGGGCATTCATTTGCTCTTTAACTGCTTCCACTGAGCTATCTGGAGCTTCTAAACTCGCCCGCAGTTGCTCAATCCGGCCTTGAGCTTCCACTTGCAGATCTTCAGGAATTACGTCTCTATTTTGTTCTAAGGTGGAATAGTAACTCTGGAATAAACCCTCAGCTTGGTTTTTGAGTTCGGCTAATTGGCGGCGCACCCGGTCAGATTCGGAATAGACTTCCGCTTCCATGCGCATTTTTTCTATTTCGGTCTGACTTAAACCACCCGTATTAGTAATTTCGATACTTTGTTCCCGTCCAGTTCCTTTGTCTCTTGCTGATACTTTGAGGATACCATTGGCATCAATTTCAAAGGAGACTTCAATTTGAGGTACACCTCGCGGTGCGGGAGGAATACCTGTCAGTTGGAATTTCCCCAGGCTTTTATTATCAGTGACCATTGCTCGTTCCCCTTGTAGCACATGGATTTCTACTGAGGTTTGGCCATCGGTGGCGGTAGAGAAAATTTGGGTTTTACTGGTGGGAATGGTGGTATTGCGTTCAATAATTTTGGTGAATACTTCACCCAGGGTTTCAATGCCTAGAGATAGGGGCGTAACATCTAGGAGCAGGAGGTCTTTAATTTCTCCTCCCATGACTCCGCCTTGGATGGCAGCACCCAGAGCTACGGCTTCATCGGGGTTAACGGAGCGGTCTGGTTTTTTGCCACCAAAGTATTGGCAAAGGGCTTCTTGAACGGCAGGGATGCGAGTGGAACCGCCGACTAAGATGATGCGATCGATATCTTCTTTGGTTTTATCGCCATCTTTAAGGGCTTGCTCTACTGGTTCTAAGGTTCCCCGAATCATGTCTTGGGCTAACTCTTCAAATTTAGAGCGGGTTAACTCCATTTCTAGATGTTTGGGGCCAGTTTCATCAGCAGTGATAAAAGGCAAGTTGATGGAGGTTGCCGTCATATTTGAGAGTTCGATTTTGGCTTTTTCAGCGGCTTCTCGCAACCGTTGGAGGGCCATTTTATCTACCGATAGATCGATCCCTTCTTGGTCTTTGAATTCTTCGATCATCCAGGTGACGATGCAGTTATCGAAGTCGTCGCCGCCTAAATGGTTATTTCCAGAGGTGGCGACGACTTCAAAGATTCCATCACCGAGTTGGAGAATGGAGACATCGAAGGTTCCGCCACCGAGATCAAAGACAAGGATAAGTTGTTCTTGGTCTTGTTTGTCAAGACCGTAGGAGAGGGCAGCAGCGGTGGGTTCATTGATAATGCGTTGGACTTCTAAACCCGCGATGTTCCCTGCGTCTTTGGTGGCTTGCCGTTGCGCATCGGTAAAGTAGGCTGGAACGGTAATTACGGCTTCGGTAACGGGTTCTCCCAGGTAGTTTTCCGCGTCCTGTTTGAGTTTTTGTAGGATCATGGCGGAAATTTCTTGGGGGGTGTAGTTACGCCCTCGCACTTGCACATCGACCGTGCTATCCCGACCTTGGATACATTTGTAGGGGACACGGGAGCGTTCCATTTCGGTGTCGTCCCAGCGCCTACCGATAAACCGTTTGATGCTATAGATACTGTTTTCGGCGTTGGTGACAGCTTGGCGTTTGGCCAGTTGACCGATCAGGCGATCGCCAGCTTTGCCAAAGCCGACCATACTGGGGGTAGTTCTGCCCCCTTCTGCATTGGAGATCACAACAGGTTGACCTCCCTCTAATACCGATACACAACTATTGGTTGTGCCTAAATCAATCCCAATAACTTTTCCCATGTTCAGCTGCCTTGAAATTAAGAATGGAAATAATTGGTGATTGGTTAGGGATCGCGCAATCAAGTTTGATTTTGACTTGAAGTCGATCTGATTTCCCCTTCCTTTACCAATTACTGTTAATTTTAGATTGCCCTTTTAGCTCTCACTCTCTTCAGCTTCCGGTTCGTTCGTTGGTTCGGTTGCTTCCTCGACGGGGGGTTCGGGTTCATCTTCTGGCGCAGCCGCTACCTTAACCATGGCATGGCGTAATACTCGGTCATTGAGGAGATAGCCTCGCATCAATTCTTCAGTCACTGTGCCTTCAGCATATTCTGAGGTTGCCTCTCTCATCACTGCTTCATGGAGATTGGGGTCAAATTCTTTACCTTCTGCTCGCATGGGAGAAACGCCGATGCGTTTGAGACAGTCTACTAATTGTTTGTAGACACTTTGATAACTTTTGTGGATCGTCATTTCCCCATCATTTTGGGGTTTAATTTGCGATCGCGCCCGCTCAAAGTTGTCCACTACTGGTAGCAATTCTTGTAGGGTCTTACACTTGGTCTGATCTTCTAATTCCCCCTTTTCTTTTTGTGTCCGTTTGCGGAAGTTATCAAAGTCAGCTCCTAAACGTTGGTATTGAGCTTTAACTTCCTCGTAACTCTGTTTTATACTGTCTAATTCCAATTCCTTACTGGCTAGGACTTCGGCTAGCAAGGCTGCTTGTGCAACATCCGCTTGATGGGCTGCTGGATCGGTTGTCTCTGAGGAGGTTTCTGAAGATGGATCTATTCCTTCAGAAGCACTATCTTCCTGAACTTGAGCCGGTTCTGCTCCATTGTCCACTTCCGGACTAGGGGTTTCTGGCTCTTGTGCAGAAACACTAGCTGGATTTTCTGCCTGATTCAAGAGGTCTTCGGGGTTGGGATTCTGAGAAGTTTCTACTGGCTTGGACTCATCGATCATTGGGGTTAACCTAATCTGACTCGCTACATCATGCAATCATCACTCCGGGAAAGATGCTGAATCTTCATCAATCGCCGTAGCTCTAGTTTTTTAGCTTATCCTGTCTTTTGACGGTTTGACGGGACGATGGAAGAAATATTTGGCTTAAGTTTTGTTCCAGAAGCGGATCTCAAGCTGGTCGTTTCCTTTCACCATTGGGTAACATGCATAATAGTAGCATGGAAGGATTAGCTGCAAGCACCCTCTATGCTATTCCTCAGAAATCCGTAGTTTCTTGATGAGGCTATCTTAAATTAATTCATATTTAGAGGAGATCTCCACCCCCCATGACCAAATCCCCCATCTCGTCGCGCCGACAGCAATCTAAAGCCTTAATTGCTGTTGCGAATAATCTCTCTCCCTTTGGCAATAAACTGGTACAGTCTGGCTTTATTGAGAAGCAGGACATGGAAAAGGCTCTGGTGGAAAGCCGGAAAAGTAAGCGATCGCTGACCGATCTAGTAGAACAACTCACGGGTAAGCAACTTTCCCCAGATCTAATTCGTCAGTACAAAAAGCAACAGCTTTTTGAACTTAAAATTCTATACGGTGTTGATTCCCTCGATCCGGAAATTAATGAAATTGATACGAATCAGGTCAATGAACTCATTGATACCTTAATTCCATTAGATCTGTGTCGCCGTTATCAATTAGTTCCCCTCTCTAAAAATAATGCTAATCCGCCTGCCGTATTGGTGGCTTTAGTCGATCCAGATAACTTAGCCGCTCAGGATGACCTGAATCGAGTGTTGCGTCCCCAAGGACTCACCATGAATCGCATGGTGATTACCCCAGAAGATTTTCAAGCGATTATCTCCAAGTATCTAGACGAACAAGTTAAAAAAGCACCCGATCCCAAAAAAGTAGATTCTAAACAGTTAGAAATTGATATTAGTCAATTTGGGGATGGCGATCTCGAAGAAGGAGAAGATGATGAAGTCTCTGATGCTGACCTGAATAAAGCACTCGGAGATGCCGAAAGTGCCCCCGTGATTAAGGCGGTTAACCAGATTCTGGCGAAAGCTCTATCGGATGGAGTCTCCGATATTCATGTAGAACCCCAAGAGGAAAATCTGCGGGTTCGCTTTCGTAAGGATGGGGTCTTGCAACAGCCCTTTCCTCCCTTTCCGAAAAAGATTGTCCCAGCTATTACATCCCGATTCAAAATTATTGCCGATCTCGATATTGCTGAACGACGTAAACCCCAAGATGGTCGGATTCGGCGGATTTTCCAAGGTCGTAAAGTAGACTTTCGGGTGAATACCCTGCCAGCCCGTTATGGTGAAAAAATTGTACTGCGGATCTTGGATAACTCCTCGACGCAGTTGGGTTTGGATAAATTAATTACCAGTCCAGAAACCTTGGAAATGGTGCGTGATATGGCTTCTCGCCCCTTTGGACTTATTTTGGTGACTGGGCCGACAGGGTCGGGTAAATCAACGACGTTGTATTCGATTTTAGCTGAACGCAACGATCCCGGAATTAATATTTCCACGGCTGAAGACCCGATTGAATATGCCCTGCCAGGAATTAACCAGGTACAGGTGATTCGAGAAAAGAACATGGACTTTTCCGCCATTCTGCGAGCGTTCTTGCGGCAAGATCCGGATGTGATTCTGGTGGGGGAAACGCGGGATAAGGAAACGGCAAAAACAGCAATTGAAGCCGCTCTGACCGGACACTTGGTATTGACGACCTTGCATACCAATGATGCATCCGGTGCGATCGCCCGTTTAGATGAAATGGGTGTAGAACCGTTTATGGTCTCTGGGGCACTCCTAGGAGTCGTTGCCCAACGGCTGATGCGACGAGTCTGTAGTGAATGTCGCATTCCCTATACCCCAAGTCCAGAGGAACTCTCTCGCTTTGGTCTATCAGCAGCTAAAGAAGGAAATTTAACCCTCTACAAAGCCAATACCATCGCTCCCGATGAACGGGCGGCCTTGAAAGAGCAAGGAGAACTTTGTCCTAAATGTAACGGTGTCGGCTATAAAGGGCGTTGTGGGGTTTATGAACTCCTGCGGGTGACTGAAAATCTACAAGTGCTGATTAACCAAGGCGCACCCACTGAACGCATTAAAGAAGCAGCCGTAGAAGAAGGCATGGTTACCCTGTTAGCCTACAGCTTAAACCTGGTGCGGGAAGGATCGACTACTCTGGAAGAAGTAGAGCGGGTAACCTTTACCGATAGTGGTTTAGAGGCAGAACTCAAGGCCAAACGAAAAGCGGGGCTAACCTGTCGAGTCTGTGGAGCTGGACTTCAACAAGAATGGATCGACTGCCCCTATTGTATGACCCCGCGTTTTAGTGATTAATCTTACCCTTTTCTAGCCAGAGAACTCTGGCTTGATGTTAACTATTACCAAAGATTGAGGAAAAAAACTGATGAGTTATATGATTGAAGATGTGATGGAATCCTTGGTTGAACAAGGAGGATCGGATATGCACATTCAAGCGGGTGCGCCGATCTATTTTCGCATTAGTGGTAAATTAACTCCCCAGCCTCAGTTTGGGGAAATGCTTGATGGGCCAGACTGTCAGCGGTTGATCTTTTCGATGCTCAACAATAACCAGCGTAAAGATTTAGAACAAACCTGGGAGTTAGACTGTGCCTATGGGGTCAAAGGACTCTCTCGGTTCCGGGTGAATGTGTATCGCGAACGGGGCTGTTATGCGGCTTGTTTGCGGGCATTAGCGTCCAAAATTCCTAATTTTGAGAAGTTGGGTGTTCCGGAAATCATGCGGGAAATGTCAGAACGACCTCGGGGTATGGTTTTGGTGACGGGACAAACTGGATCGGGTAAAACAACAACCATGGCGGCGATTTTGGACTTGATTAATCGCACCCGTGCTGAACATATTCTGACGGTAGAAGATCCGATTGAGTATGTCTTTCCTAACATTAAAAGTTTGTTTCACCAACGGCAACGGGGAGAAGATACGAAGAGTTTCTCCAACGCACTCAAAGCTGCTTTGCGGGAAGATCCAGATATCATTCTGGTGGGAGAAATGCGGGACTTAGAAACCATTGGTCTAGCGGTATCGGCAGCAGAAACGGGTCACTTGGTCTTTGGAACTATGCACACGAATAATGCGGCAGGTACGATTGACCGGCTATTAGATGTGTTCCCTCCGATTCAACAGCCCCAAATTCGGGCCCAAATGTCAGGATCTATGGTGGGAGTTTGTTCCCAAAATTTAGTGCAGAAAGTTGGTGGTGGACGCTGTGCGGCTCAGGAGATTATGGTGAATACCCCGGCTATTGCCAACTTGATTCGGGAAGGAAAAACAACTCAAATTTACTCAGCGATTCAAACGGGTGGGAAAATGGGGATGCAAACCATGGAGATGGCTTTGGCAAAACTGGTTAATGATGGCAAAGTCTCCTACGAAGATGCGATCGGTAAATGTAATAAAGTCGATGAGTTGATGCGTTTGGTTCAACCGGCCAAACAAAAACTCTAATCTTGCTTCTAACCTCAATGTGCCCACCCCAATGATTTCAAGAATAATGAACCATGCCTGAATTTGTTGCTGATGTTCGAGACTCGATGGGAAATGCCAAGCGAGAAACTGTTAAAGCAGCCTCACTTGGTGCAGCTCGTGCTGAATTACTCAGTCGAGGTTTAGAGGTCGGCGAAGTCAAAAAAGCCCCACTGTTTGGAATTGACTTTGCTAACCTTGACATGGATGAGTTAAACGAAAACTTTGCTGCGGCGACGGCTAGTGTCACCGTAAAAGATAAAGCCATCTTTTCCAGGCAGTTTTCCGCGATGGTCAATGCTGGCGTGGGAATGGTGCGCTGTCTAGGTGTTTTAACCGAACAATGTGAAAACCCTAAACTCAAAAGGGCATTGAAACAAATTTCAGCGGAAGTGCAAGAGGGGTCAAGTTTATCTGAGTCTATGGGTAAACACCCTGATTGCTATGATGACCTCTATGTAGCGATGGTCTCTGCTGGAGAAGTTGGGGGGGTACTTGATGATGTACTCAACCGTCTAGCCAAGTTACTGGAAGATTCGGCTCGGCTGCAAAACCAAATTAAATCAGCCATGTCTTATCCAACAACTGTAGGAACTCTGGCTGTGATTATTTTCGTTGCCTTAACGGTATTTTTGATTCCTACATTTGCCAATATCTTTGCCGATATTGGGGTAGAGTTACCGGCATTTACACAGATGATGCTCCACATTAGTGCTTTTCTAACTTCCCCGGCAAAGTCAGTGACCCTATTAGTAATCTTAATTGTCCTCAAGGTTGTTTACGATAACTGGTACAAAACCCCTCAAGGCAAAAAAATCATGGATAAGCAGTTCCTGAAAGTGCCTTTATTTGGGGATTTGATTAAGAAAACGGCAACGGCTCGGTTTTGCCGGACTTTCGGAACTCTATCCCGTGCAGGGGTTCCCATCTTAACCTCTTTAGAAATTGTTCGCGATACTTCTGGAAATCAGACCATTGCTGATGCCGTGGAAGCGTCCCGCCAAGAAATCCAAGGTGGGGGGATGATTAGCACGGCTCTTGATCGGTACAAAGTATTTCCTGCTCTAGCAATTCAAATGATTAGTATTGGAGAAGAAACGGGACAAATTGACCAAATGCTGATGAAAGTCGCTGACTTCTATGAGGACGAGGTTGAGCAAGCGGTCAAAGGGTTAACCAGTATGCTTGAACCCGTGATGATTGTAGTGATTGGGGGGATGGTAGGTTCGATTTTGCTGGCGATGTACCTACCCATGTTTAAGGTGTTTGAAACCTTGTAATGTCTGGAATGATAACGGGGAAGGCGATCTACATGATGGGTTAATTCCCTGTTGTTTGTTATACTCAATATGATTGAAGACGATGCCAATTAAAAAATCCCATTATGAAGCCCTATTAGCAGAATACAGTAATCTCAAGTCGGCGATCGCCTTGTTGCGTCAGTATCGCCCCTATGTGGAATTTCTGCCGAGTCTCCGACGACCAGAAGAGAGCTTAATTTCTATCCCCTTTCCTATTGTGGATTTAAAACCGAGAAAAATTATCTCTCAAGGGATTCATCAGCCTCCAATTGGATTAACACGGCTGCCCTGCGATCTGGGTTTCTTAATGTGCGATCCAGAGTGGAAAATTAAGACTGGCGTGGAAATTTTTGTCTTTATTCATCGGCCAGGTGAAGATTTTTCCGATCTCTTGGGAAGATGGCGACAAACTCAAGTTTGGTTAGATGGAGATTATCAGTGGGTTATGCCTCTGAATTCTTCTCATATTATTAGTGAAGGTGCGGACAAGATTTTGCCTATTTTTCTCCTATTTCTAGAAACACCTGAACTAATTAAACGAGGGTTGAAAGGTGCTGGACTCCCGTTTTTAGTCCAAAATCCTTCCCTCTTGCTTGAAGAAGATTCAATCGATCTTCAACTTGAAAATTTAGATGCACAATCTTATGATATTTAAGCCCGGATTTGTTCAGCCGAATTATTCGATAATTTTGAGTAAAATAGGAACATAATCTTCTCCTGGAGAAATTAGAGTAATGTTAGGGGGGATTTGAGTGGGTAGATTCCGTTGAGCTAGGAGTACATGATTGCAACTTTGAAGTAACATTAAATTAAGTCCCCAGTCATCTCCAGTTCCTCTGAAATCTGTTCGTAAACCTACAATGGGTAATTTCTTAGCGTAGGCGAATCCAACTTCAAAGCAAGTCCCAGAATCTGCGTCTGCACCATCTAAAATTACTAATACTAGATGGGAATGATTCAGTCCATACAAACACCACTTAAATATCTCTTCAGTTTGAGTCAAGCCTTTGGTTTCTTCTTGGGGTAAGAAGACAGTATGTCCTGCTGATTTTAATCGTTGGGCTAATTTAGCGTTGAATTCTTGCTCTGCTTCTGTAAATAATGGGGCAGCAATGTAAATCCAAGAGGGTCGATCAAGCATGAAATGTGAAAAAATATTCAGTTAGGGTAGTTTATCATTGATTCAGGAAATTGGATATCAGTCTCTGCCACTTTTCAAAGTCCTATAAAGTAGGAAGTTTAACCCGATTTCAAAGAAGATTCGAGACTTAAAAACTTTATGTTCATGAGTAGACAATGACTTGATGATGGGTTTGACTCGGGATGAAAAGGAGGCTAGCATTGAATTGATTTCTTTATATCTTTGAGAATAGATTACAACATTTTATCTTCTTTTTTTCGATATTAAGCTAACTTTCAACACTTCTGGCTCATCACCATGTCCGATCAACCTCGTACCCGCCAAGAACTCTACGATCGCATTCGCAAAATGGGTCGTGAAGCCTTCATCCTCGAAGAAATGATTCGCTATGGATTTTGGCCCGAACAGGGAGAACTTCCTCAAGATCCAGCCGATGAAATTCGCCGTCGTTCAGAACTGTATCAGCAACTGAGTGAGCTACGACAGAAAAACCGTCAACTGCAAGATGAACAAGCCATCCGTCGGCAATTGCGAAAACAACGGTTAGCAGAATCTCGCCGGAAACGGGAAGAAACGAAACAAAGACGGGAAGAGGAAAGACAAGCAAGGGCACAAGCTTGGCAAGAGCGTCAACAACAGGAGATTGTTTATTTAGGGGAAGAGGTTTCTGGGGGTTTAGGAGAGCAGCAAAGCAACCTCTCAGAACTCGATCGGCATGGACTGCCTCAACTGGCAACAGCCGCCGATATTGCCCAAGAAATGGGGATTACGTTGGGCGAGCTAAGATTTTTGGCCTTTGACCGGAAAACGGCAACTGTATCCCATTATATCCGCTTCAAAATGCCTAAAAAGACGGGGGGTGAACGCTTGATTTCTGTGCCCATGCCCCGATTAAAACGGGCGCAATACTGGATTTTGAGTCAGATTTTAGAGAAGATTCCGGTTCATGAGGCGGCCCATGGCTTTTGCCGCGATCGCTCCATCATTACGAATGCAACCCCCCATGTGAGAGCAGAAGTGGTGATTAATTTAGACCTTAAAGACTTTTTCCCCTCTATTTCGTATCGCCGGGTGAAAGGTTTATTTCGCTCCTTGGGCTATTCGGAAGCGGTGGCAACCATTTTAGCTCTCATCTGTACTGCTCCAGACGTGGAAGAAGTTAGCTTAGATGGCCAAACTTATTATATTGCCCTCAATCAACGACATCTTCCCCAAGGCTCTCCAGCGAGTCCTGCTATTTCTAATCTCATTTGTCGTCGTTTAGATCAGCGCTTAACCCAGATGGTGGATGAATTGGGCTTTACCTATACCCGCTATGCCGACGATCTCACCTTTTCGGCTTCTGGTGATGTCCTCAGAAATATCTGTAGGATTTTGCGCCGTACAGAATCAATTATTGATTACGAAAGTTTTACCCTCCATCCGGAGAAAACACGGATTTTGCGCCGTAAATCTTGCCAACTGGATGTTACGGGAATTGTGGTCAACGAAGGGTTAAATATAGACCGCAAAACCCTGAGAAAATTTCGCGCTACCCTACACCAAATTGAAACTCAGGGGTTAGAAGGCAAACATTGGGGACATTCTGGAAATGTGTTGGCTTCAATTCAAGGATTTGCCAATTTTGTGACCATGGTGAATCCAGAGAAGGGCGCTCAATTTCAAGAGCAAGTGAGTCGCATTCGTCAAAAGTATGGACGAAAGTAGGGGCTTGCATATTTTTGCTCCTACAGGGGTGAAACAGCTTAAAATAGAGGAGACTGATGGCAGAGGTAGAGCAAAATGTATGAATTAGAGTGGACGGCTGAGGCTGAGGTTAAACTGAAAAATATTCCTTATTTTGTGCGATCGCAAGCCAGAGGCCGCATTGAACAACTTGCCCGCGAGTCCGACTCGGAGATCGTTACCGCTGATTTAGTCGAACAAGCTCGTCTTGAGTTTGGTCAATAATTTTGGCTCCTTTTCCCTTCTCCCCAAATGGCTAAGGCAACACCGAATAGCAAAATCACGGCTCCCCCAAACACGAATGGGGTGGGCACTTCGGCAAATATAAAATAACCGAGCGAAGTTGCCCCTATGGGTTCACAGAGAATAGCCAGAGCAACGGTGGTTGGTGAAATCCAACGAACAGACCAATTCAAGGAGGTATGACCCATGAGTTGGGGAAGGGTCGCCATCAGAGCAATATAGAGATACACATCAATAGGATAACCGGCATAAGGAGCGCCCAAGAGTAAGGGAATCGGGAGTAGACATAGGGCGGCGAGGGTATAAACAGTCGCGATATAATGACCTAAACCTAATCCTTCCTGTTGGGCTTGTTGTCCGAGAATTAGATAAAAACTGGCGGACCAAGCTCCCATTAAGGCTAAAGCATTACCCAGCAGAGACAGGGAGCCAGTTGGGGTAGTGCTTTCTCCTCCAAACGCAATCAGCATTCCCCCAGTTAAGGCAATGATGATGCCCACAATTGTGAGTTGAGTGGGTCGTTTGCCTTGCCAAACCCAGAGAATTAAGGCAACCCAAATGGGGTTGGTGGTGACTAAGGTGGTAGAAGCTGCAATTGAGGTATAGGATAAAGACGCGATCCATAGGGAAAAGTGGATGGCCAAACAAAATCCAGCGGCGATCGCCCATTGCCAAGCTTGTCGTGAAGCTTTATTATGCTGAACACCTTTCCACAGGGGAAGACAAAGAACTGAAGCTATTGCCAAGCGTAAAGCAGCCAGCACCAAACTAAATCCAGCTCCTGCCATTCCCGCAGACTCAAGACACAAGCGGATAAAGACGGCCGAAGTGGCGATCGTTAAAATGCCAAACCCCAAAACCAATCCCACCCACCACTTCGCCGGTTTATTCATGATTCAGTTACGGGGGAAATGGGGTTAATATGTTTTTCGATTAACTTGAGCAGTTGCTCCGGTTTAGCGGGTTTTGTCAAAAAATCCGTTGCCCCTGCCAACTTCGCCTTAGTGCGATCGATGATATGATCCCGACTGGTCAGAATAATAATGGGAGTATCACTAAACAAGGACGTTTGCCGCAAAAAACTGCACAAATTATAGCCGGTTACTGTCGGCATCACTACATCCAATAAAATCAGATCCGGTTTGTGTTTGGCCAATTGGGCAATGCCAGAAATGGGGTCATGGATTTTGAGTAATTGATACCCGGCAGGAATCAAAATATGGCCTAAAGCATGGCCAACTAAGGGACTATCATCAATACAAGCAACTAGGGGGCCAGAAATTGGGGTATCGGATTCCCCATTGAGGGTTTGATCCATCCTAGGGGTTGTCCAAGAAACGGGTGGATTCAGATCGGGTAAGGATTGAAACTCAATAATCCCTTGTTTCCAAAAATGACGGATACTGCGAGATAAGGTATAGAGGGATTGCTTCATTTCCAAGGCAATATCCCAAATGGGATTTTCCCCATTGAATAGCTCAATTAACTTGGTTGAGGTTTCAGCGTTGACTCGTTTAGGAAGTTCCCGTTTTAACATGGGAGCTAAATCGGGAGACAGAGACGTTAATTCCATATTCTGCCATTGCTTCGATAAGCTTTGAGTTCTTTGAATTAAGGGCGGAATTTTTAAAGCTAGGGACGATCGCGGAGTCGCTGTATTGCCCGATAACCGTTGGCTGGGTTTCCAACGACTGGAAACGTCATTAGAGGGTTGGTTGAGTAGGGTAAATAAAATTTCAATGGCACTATAGGCAATCACAGATTGAGCTTGATTGAGGTTGATTTGGTGTTGCTGTAGAGCATAGCGCAGCAGATAATACTCCCACATGCCTGTGGGCTTTTTGAGTTCGATCTCGCTCCAATCAACGGAAAACAGCTTAATATACCGATACCATCGGCGGCTGCGATGCATTCCCCCGGTAGCATAGAGTAGATGACCTAGATAAAAAAATAAGTGCCAAGTTTGATCTTGAGCGGTAACAATTAACTCACCAGTGGCTTGTTGGTGGTAGATTTGCCGGAGATAACGCTCCATGAAAGGGCACCCATTGCGATCGGAACTGAGCAGATTGGCTGAGAAAGACATCCAAGAGCAACTCAATCCTAGAAGAAATAAATTTGTTTTTATTCTAGATGGGTTCACAAATGCTCGTAAAGAGCAATAGAGATCTCAACTGGAAGTTGGGCAAACCCTCAATCTTAGTTAAAATTGTAAAGAGTGGTCTGTGAGTTATGTTGTCTGAGGCTTGTGTTGTGCCAAAACCTATTTATTATGCTTTGTTGGTGTGCTTGTGGAGTGGGTGGGGTGGTCTGCAACCAGCCTGGGGTCAGGCGATCGTTCCCCATACTTTACAGTTAGAGCGGGAAGAGTTGGAGGAAGAGGGGATTAAGTTAGCTCGACAAGCGGAACAACTGGCCCAGTTCCAACAATATGAACCTGCTCTTCCTCGCGCTCAGTTGGCCGTTCAGCTTTTACCGGAGGATATCCGGGCTTGGTTTTTGCTCGGTCGTTTGTATTTGCAAACGGATGATGTAGGGCGGGGGATTGAGACTTTAGAGAAGGCCCGATCGCTCGAACCGAAGAATGAGTTAGTTTTGTTTACGTTAGGTTCGGCCCATTTCCAAAATGAGGACTACCAAAGGGCGGCCGATTATCTCAAAGAAGGGTTGAGGATTAAACCCGATCAACTGGCGGCCCTGTTTGATTTGGGGAATGCTTACTATAAGCTCAATCGCTGGAGTGATGCGATCGCCCAATATGAAAAGGCAATTCGCCAAGATGAGGAGTTTTGGCCAGGGATTAATAATATTGGCTTGATTGAGTATGAACAGGGGCAGGTCGATCGGGCGATCGCCTCCTGGCGTAAAGCGGTGAGCATTGAACCGGATGCGGCTGAACCCCAGTTAGCTTTGGCCGTTGCTTTGTATATGAATGGCGATCGCGAACAAGGACTGAGAATGGGAGCCGCCGCTCTTGAACTTGACCCAGCTTATGCGGATCTGGAGTTTCTGGAAGCTAATCTTTGGGGAGATCGTCTCTTAGCCGATACGAAAACCTTTTTGGAAACTCCGAGAATCCAGGAAACCCTTGCACAACTATCTGAGGCGGAATTTCACCAGCAACGTTAGTAACAAGTATTAATTACTGCCAGCAGTGCAAAATGCTGGGACGCGCAGCCGGCTGGGGAAAGATGCTTTTCCAGTCGGTTTGTCGATTTTGGGAAGATTCCTGACTCAAATTCCAGAGCGTTTCATAGAAAAAGAAGGAGACCCCAGCAAATTTTCCGTTTCTGACTTCAGCCACCTGTTCCTGAACTTGGCTCATGGGAACTGAGCGATTTTTCAGTCCTGTTAACACCCCAATTCCTACGGGAATATGAGCTAAGGCAACTTGTACTTCTGGTCGCTTCAGCTCGGCTTGAAATCGTTCTAGGTCATCTCGATAGATTTGAATCAATAATTCTTCGACAAACCCTTGTCTCTCCCAGCTAAACCAATCTTGAAGATAGCGACTATAGGCAAAATGCTGGGGATTCGGAGATAGGGAAACAATGGCATCGGGGCGTTTACTTTTAACAGCCGCAAAAATCCGTTCCATTACTATGGTGATGCGATCGGCCCTCCAGCGTATCCAGGCTTCATCTTCTGGATTCTCTGGCGGCAGTTGGCCGTTATGCTCCGATTGATAAACTTGCCGAGTATAGGCATCATAGCCCAACTCTACGGGCAAACCAAAATGATCGTCTAACTGAATCCCATCAATATCGTAGTGGGTCACCAATTCAGTCACTAAATCTACCATCAACTGCTGGACTTGGGGATGAACGGGATTTAACCATACCCGTGGATGAATTCCTTGCATCACCACTTGGGAACCATCTGCACGGTTGGTAATCCAATCCGGGTGACGCTTGACTAACTCAGATTCGGCTGGAGCCATAAAGCCAAATTCCAACCACGGTAGCACACTCATGCCCCGTTGATGGCTCTGCTCGATAACTTCGGCGAGCATATCCCTCTTCTGTAAGCCGGGGATCTTGAGGACCGAACGGCCGGTTACCTCCTTTCCGACTACACTCGGATAGAGGGTATACCCATCATTCCAAACCGTCGGATAAATCGTATTAAAATGGAGCCGATCGAGTTGTTCTAGAGCATCCGTGAGGCGATCTCTCGAAAACAGAACCTCACTATCGACATTAGTTAACCACACCCCACGCAATTCTGTTGCGGGTACAGGGGGGGTCTGCCCAGTCACTGGAAACACGCCCCAAAAGCAGACTAAAGTCCAACCGACTAGCCAACTCAGGATGATTTTAGTCTTTCTTTGATCGAGCCAAGAGAACACTTAAACTCCCTCCCAAAGCCATGAATACCAGGGTCTCAATCCTCGGGCAGTAAAGATTTAATTTTATCCACAAACTCCTGATGATCGATCACGGGTTTGGAGATATAGGCATCTGCTCCACTTTGCTGGAGGAAGTTCTCGCGATCGCCCTGCATCGCATGGGCTGTCACGAGAATAATCGGAATTGCTGATGTATTCATGTCTGCTTTAATCATTTGGGTAATCTTAATACCATCCACTGATTTACCCTGATACACACTATTGGATAAGGACACATCCATCAGAATAATATCTGCTGCTTTTTGGCTGACAATCTCCATCACCTCATCGACATTTTCGGTATGCTTAACATTTAGTCCACCACGTTTGGTGAGGATTTTAGAGAAAACCCGTGCATTAATGGGATCGTCTTCTACGATTAGAACAGTTTTCATAATAGGTTCTCTTAGTTTTCAACTCCAGGATAGATAAAGGCTCAGATTCCCAGTTGCCATATGCTTGGCTAAATACTACTGTCTAGATACACCTATATGAGTGTATGAGACAAGCCCTACTCTTGCATAGATAGAGAGGAATGAGGAATAGATTGAGCGACCCATCTCCCCCTAATTGCTGTGTTCTACTTTTACCGAGCTGATGCCAATGATGCTCACCTGCACTATCTCATGTAGATTCATTCTGCCTCACATCCGTTACTTTTGGTATTTAGGTTTTCTCTCTTATTTTACAAGAGAAAGACGACAAACCCGAATTGATGGGGCGATCGCTTGCCATTTTTTGCCCATCTACCCTCCGTCAGGTGTACCCTAGAAACCTACAGTTATAGAGCATTCTTACCCCTGAGTTCACCCTTACCTTCATTCAACCCATGGCTAAACAACTTCGACTTTTCCAGAGCGAACAAATTATTCCGACTGCCTTACATACCGAGATGGAGAGGTCTTATCTTGAATATGCCATGAGTGTCATTGTTGGCCGTGCCCTCCCAGATGTCCGAGATGGCTTAAAACCAGTTCATCGGCGTATTTTATACGCCATGCATGAATTGGGATTAACCCCGGATCGCCCCTATCGTAAATGCGCGCGGGTGGTGGGAGATGTATTGGGTAAATATCATCCCCATGGAGATCAGGCAGTCTATGATGCTCTGGTGCGGATGGTACAAGATTTTTCCTGTCGCTATCCGTTATTGGCAGGTCATGGGAATTTTGGCTCGGTGGATAACGATCCGCCGGCAGCTATGCGCTATACGGAAACGCGCCTCTCTCCGATTAGTCATGAGAGTCTATTAGCGGAAATTAGCGAGTCTACGGTAGATTTTATTCCTAATTTCGATAACTCTCAAGCGGAACCGGTAGTGCTACCGGCGCAATTGCCGATTTTACTGCTCAATGGCTGTTCGGGGATTGCGGTAGGGATGGCGACGAATATTCCTCCCCATAATTTGGGGGAAATAGTCGATGGGTTAATTGCTTTAATTGATAATCCAGAACTGTCGGATGAGAAGTTAATGCAGAAGATTCCTGCACCGGATTTTCCTACGGGTGGGGTGATTGTGGATCGAGAGGGAATTGAGAGTGCTTATCGGATGGGAAAAGGTAGTATTCCTATGCGCGGGGTGGCAACGATTGAGAAAATTCAACCGGGGAAACGCAAGCGTATCCGCGATTGTATTATCGTGACGGAGTTGCCTTATCAGGTGAATAAGGCGGGATGGATTGAGAAAGTGGCCGATCTGGTCAATCATGGGAAGTTAGAGGGCATTTCGGATATTCGCGATGAGAGCGATCGCACCGGAATGCGGGTAGTATTGGAGTTGAAAACGGATGCCCAACCCAGTAAAGTCTTAGCCCATCTGTATCATCAAACCCCTTTACAAACTAATTTTGGGGCAATTTTCTTGGCTCTGGTGGATGGGACTCCCCAGCAGTTGAGTTTGCGTGAAGTGCTGCAAGAATTCCTGAGTTTTCGGGAACAAACTTTAACTCGGCAATATACCCATGAGTTGGAACAAACGCGCAAACGCTGCCATATTCTGGAAGGATTGTTATTAGCTTTAACGAATTTAGATCGGGCGATCGCTATTCTCAGAAATGCAGCCGATGGTACAACGGCTAAAGCCCAACTTCAAGAACAGTTAGACCTACAACCGGCTCAAGCCGATGCTTTGTTAGCGATGCCGATGCGTCGGTTGACGGGGTTAGAGCAACAAAATTTACAAACTGAGTTCGACCAACTGACTCAACGAATTCAAGAATTGGAGCAATTACTCAATCAGCGATCGGAATTGCTGAAGTCGTTGAAAAAAGAACTTCGGAGCCTTAAGCGTCGCTATGATAATCCCCGACGCACGCGCATTCAAATCGCTAAGGAAACTGCCTCTGAACCTAAGCAGCGGGGGAGTTCGAGAAGTCAGTCCGAGGAATCTGGAGGATCGTCTAGGCGATCGAAAAGTGCCCAGAAGGCTAAATCTTCGGCTATCGAGCAACAGGCGATCGAGGAGTTATCGTTATCTCTGGAAACCAGTTATCTAGAGATTAGCTATGGGGGATATATTCGTCGAGTCCCTGAGCTGAGTCCAGATGGGGGTGAGGGGATGAGTTCGATGTTAAGTTCCTATCAAGCAAGAGCGGATGCCGATTTATTGCTGTTAACGGTTGACGGCAAAGGCTATGGGGTGAAGGTGGGTCAGGTTCCGACTAGTAGTAAGTCTCAAGGTATTCCCCTCAATAGTTTAGTGCCCCATAGTGGCACGGGACAACCACCAGATGTGGTGGCTCAGTTTGTGTTAACGGAGTATGGGGACGATCTCGATTTAGTATTAGTAACGGAGGAGGGACGGATTAAACGTTTGCCTTTGGCTGAGTTTGCCAATCTGCGAGCTAGTGGGTTAACGGCGCTGAAGTTGAAGGAGGGCGATCGCCTCAACTATGCATATTTATCAGATCCGGGGTCACAATTATTGTTGGCAACATCGGGGGGGCGGATCTTGCGCCTAGATATGAATTCGGAACAAGTCCCTGTTTTAGGACGCACGGCTCAGGGTTACCAAGCCCTAAGATTGCGAAAACAGGAGAAATTGGTGGGTTGTGTGGTAGCGCATCCCCAGGATCAAATCCTGTTGGTTTCCGAGATGGGATTCGGGAAACGGGTTCGAGTGGAGGTCATTCGCCAAGGAAATCGTGGGGATATTGGCACTCAGGCTCTACAATTTAGTCAGCGTAGCGACCGCATGGTAGGCATGGTATTAGCACCTTCGGGTGGAACAGTACAAGTTGTCAGTAGCAGTCAACGGTTTTGGCGCTTAGAGGTAGATAAGGTGCAAGAGATGGGTAAGGATGGAACCGGCGATCGGCTGTTGAAACTTCAGTCCCAGGAAAGGCTCAAGACAATTGACCTCTTACAATACGTTTTACAAGACTAACAAAGTCAGTAACTGGGAGGGAAGATTGCCGCGATAATAGCCGCTAATCTCTGAGGTGTCCATCCGACGAGATCGGAGACTTGTCCATCACCGAGTTCTACCACGCGATCTCGTCCATCTCTGTGTTGAACGACATCAATAGTGAAGAAGGGACTATTAATGCGATCGGCAACTTGATGAACAATTTTGGGGATACGATGTTCGGGTTCATGAGCATAAGGTATGCCTTGAACCACAAAATATCGAGTTTCTGAATCAGGTACAAACTCTTCAACTTCTCGCACGCAGAATCCGCCTTCGATCCCTTGTCTAAACTTAATCATATTCGCAATAAGCTGCGGTACATCATCGGTAGACTCGAGTAAAGACCCTGATGCTATCTTGAGCGATTTCACATAATCTTTAATAAAGTAAGATGGCCAATTTAAGGTCTCAAGTTCCGTTTTCAAATCAGCATCAGGAGGAAAAATTAAAGTTTTTGGCGTAAACTCTGAAATCAGAGGATACCAATTGGGCAAATGGTGACATTGAAGATAGGTTTTAGGATTCGTCAACATTGTTGCTTTATGAGCAGAGATCCCATTAGACAGAGTTGTATACTCATCATGGGTCATCATCCACCCCCGATAAAGAATAGTTTCATTTTCAGAGATTGCAGGAAAGACCTGATACTTTCCTTGATGAAGGGATTCTAGAGAAACGAAGGAAATTTGGTATCCCATCTCCTTCAATACTGCTATGCTATCGATAAAAGTACTATCAGGTTTCTTGGGTTTTATCGCATCACTAGGAAATAGAAATCGCATGATGGAAGGATTCATAAAATGTAGGGTAACGTCAGTTTTGGTTAAGCGATCGTTAGACTCAAGTTGTCCTGTCAGGGGAGTAATAACACTAATCTTGATAGTTTCTTTATTGACTCTATCTGAAATCTGGCTACTACAAGCAGCTAACATCAGCCCGATTAGGGAGGCTATCAACTTAAAGCGGGACATGCTAGTTGAGATGAGGGGTTAGGTCTTGCTAAAGTCATATAATAGAGCATCAATCCTACCCAACCGTTCTGTGACGCGCCAACCCCACGATCAATTTGCCAAGCAATATCTCAAAGAACTCCTCGAACCTTTGGGAACTGTTAACATTGGCCAGGAAATTCCAGGGGAAACCCTACAAGTCGATCTGATTTTCGATCCCTATCCAGAGCCTCCAACTAATCCACCAGCCTTGGGTTTACTCTCTCAACTCGTTTCTACTCCCTGCTTATTAGAACCCTATCGCAATTGCCCCACTAACCCAGAAATTCGCAACTGTATCCTCAAGCTTTTTTATGTTCATGCCGAGTTACAACGTCAAGCCAAGCGGGGAGATAACCCCCTCAACGAACAACAACTGCCCCGATTATGGATTTTAACTCCTACTGCATCAGAGAGACTCTTGGAAGAGTTGGGTGCGGGTCAAGATTCCGAATATGAGTACACAGGAGTGTATCGACTAGCACAGATTAATCAAACCGGGATTATTGCCATCAACCAACTACCAGAAATCCCAGAAACCCTATGGTTGAGAATGCTGGGGAAAGGGAGAACTCAGAAAAGAGCCATTGAGCAAGTGCTAGAGTTACCCAGAGAAGATCCTCAACGGCGAAATATTCTACAGCTAGTGGGGATGTGGCGGATTAATGTTGCTAGTAAAATAGAGCTAGAACCAGAAGAGAGGGAATTGATTATGGAGTTATCATCAGCATATCTACAGTGGAGAGAAGACACCCTGCAACAAGGCATTCAACAAGGACTTGAGCAGGGGGTTCAACAAGGCATTCAACAAGGACTTGAGCAGGGGGTTCAACAAGGACAACGCTTGCTCATTGAAGCTTTGCTGAGGACTCGGTTTGGTGAGTTAGATGAAGCGCTCTTGGGTATCATTGACTCTTTACTGGAATTATCTCCAGATGAGTTTATGCCTTTGTGTTTAAATGCTTCTGGTGAGGAATTATTGGAGCGATTTGGCAATGTGACTGATACTGAGAATGCATGAGAATTTTTTAAATAGTGGTCATTGTGGCAAAGGTAGTTTTAGAGAATCTTTATAAGAGTTTTGTCGCTTCGGAGAGTCCAACTCAGGGGCAGTCGGTTGCTGAATCTGGAGATGAGGTGAATGTTCGTAAACCCAAGTCTCCGGTTCTGCGAAATATTAATTTGACGGTGGAGGATGGGGAGTTTTTGGTGCTGGTGGGGCCATCTGGATGTGGTAAGAGTACCCTATTGCGGATTATTTCGGGTTTGGAGAGTTTGACGGGGGGACAGGTTTGGATTGGCGATCGCCAAGTCAATACCTTACCCCCGAAAGCTCGCAATACCGCCATGGTGTTCCAAAATTATGCCCTTTATCCCCATATGACGGTTTATGAGAACATCGCCTTTGGCTTGAGGCGGGGGAATTCGGAGCAATCCGTAGAACAATGGATGAAACGAGGGGGAGTGGCGCTGACGCGATCGCTTCCTCCCGGTTTCCGCTATGTGTCCCTAGAGGAGCGTCAGATTAAAGCGCAGGTGCAACAAGTAGCGCGGTTATTGGAAATTGAAACTCTATTGGAGCGCTTACCGAAGCAGTTATCTGGGGGACAGAAGCAAAGAGTAGCTTTGGGACGGGCGATCGCCAGAAATCCCCAAGTTTTCCTCATGGATGAACCCTTATCCAATTTAGATGCTCAGTTACGAACACAAACGCGATCGCAGATTGTGGAATTACAGCGACAGGTGGGAGTAACAACGATTTATGTAACTCACGATCAAGTAGAAGCAATGACGATGGGCGATCGCATCGCAGTCATGAATCAAGGAGAACTGCAACAGGTCGCTCAACCCTTAGAACTCTATCATCGTCCCGCCAATCAGTTTGTCGCCCAATTTATTGGTTCTCCACCCATGAATTTTATACCCGTCAAGCTGTCTGCCCCCCTTCTATTACAGCATCCTCAATTTCACTTTACCTTACCAGAAAGGTGGCAATACCCCTTACAGAAATTAGGGGAGTCTTCCCTAATTTTAGGCATTCGCCCAGAACACCTTCAGGAAAGCGCTCCCGCACCTAAAAATTTACCGATTCAGGTGAAAGCAGTGGAGCAACTCGGTCATGAAACCTTACTTTCGGGAAGTCTCCCAGAAGAAACTAAAATTCTTAATCTAAGATTGTCTCAACCGCGCTCTATCAAGATCGGGGAAACCCTCTGGTTTTCTATGATTCCTGAACAAATTCACCTATTTTCTCTCCAGGCGGGATTAGCTATTTTCCCTATTGAGGATCAAAACCATAAGAACTTCTGAATCCTCATCAAAAGTACAGCCAACTCTTTCTCATTTTGTTAATATTTATTTACACCAACAATTTGAGCGTCAATGAGGACTTCAACCTATGGAAAATCGCGAAACTTTACCCAACCGTAATGCTTGGAAGGTCGGCTTCACCCCCCAAGCAGAAATCTGGAATGGCCGTTTAGCCATGCTTGGCTTTGTAGTTGCCCTAGGAATTCAATTGGTCTCTAGTGATGGAGTGCTGGGGATTTTGGGGTTATAGCTCTACACGCTAAGGAATAGGGAATAAGCAATAGATTTATAGATTTATAGAGGCTAGGTTCGATCGCTTGAGGTTCGCCCTAACCCCCTTAGCAGTCGCTATATAACAAAAAGACGGCAGGTTAAGACTTGCCGTCTTTCAGAGTAAATAGCGAGGCTAGGAGCTAGCCGATATATTCCCGTAAAATACTATTGCGGTTGGGATGACGCAATTTACGCAAGGCTTTCGCCTCAATTTGCCGTATCCGCTCCCGTGTCACATTAAAGATTTGTCCAATTTCCTCAAGGGTTTTCATGCGTCCATCATCTAAGCCATAGCGCAGACGCAAGACATCCCGTTCGCGAGGACTAAGGGTTCCCAAAACTCCTTCTAGATCTTCGCGCAGCAAACTCTTAGAAACTTCGTCTTCTGGGGTTTCGCCATCAGATTCGATGAAATCACCTAGTCGAGAGTCTTCCTCTTTACCAATAGGAGTTTCTAGAGAGATGGGCAATTGGGCAGATTTGGCAATGAACCGCAGTTTTTCGATGGTCATTTCCATTCGTTCTGCAATTTCTTCCTCGGTGGGTTTGCGCCCCATTTCTTGGGAGAGGAGTTTAGTCGTCTTTTTAATCCGAGAAATGGTTTCGTAGAGGTGAACCGGAAGGCGAATTGTACGAGATTGATCGGCGATCGCCCGCGTAATTGCTTGACGAATCCACCAAGTGGCATAAGTCGAGAACTTATATCCTTTCTCATGGTCGAATTTTTCGGCAGCCCGGATTAAGCCTAAGCTCCCTTCCTGAATCAAATCTTGGAAGGATAAGCCCCGATTCATATATTTTTTGGCGATCGAAACCACCAGACGCAAGTTGGACTGTACCATCTTGTCTTTAGCTCGTCTTCCCAGATGCAAACGATAGCGAAACTGGGGCAAAGGCATTCCCACCGATTCCGCCCATTCTGCATCGCTGGGTTCTCGTTCTAGCCCATCTTCTAAATCGTCTCTCAGACGCTCTAATTCTAATAAATCAGCAATTTTACGGGCTAGTTCAATTTCTTCATCAGCCCTTAACAATCGAATCCGACCAATTTCTTGTAAATACAGACGAATAGAGTCTTCTGTATAATGCTTTTTCTTGACTTGGGTCTTTCGACGTATCGAGCGAACTTTGCCAGACTTACCGTCTTCCTCATCCGGAGTAGTATCTAGATAATCTTCTAGTTCATCCTCCTCTATTGCATACAGTTCCTCTTCTAGTTCGGGGGGTTCGAGGGTTGGGAGTAGGTTTTTAGCCTGGGTCATGCCGCGTTCCTCATGCTCCTTATAAATATCTTAAGAAATGAAATTGAGAAATTGTGTTGGTGAGTTTTTGTTCACCCTTATCTACCAACAAACCTTTCAAGTTTAACAATACTTGAGGGATCTGTGGGTCAGATTAGGGAAAATTAGATCGTTTTCTCTAGTTAAATGAGTATGGGGGGGTAGCACCCCATATTCACTTATAGGAGGTTCCTTAGTCCTCCTCTAGAGAGGTTCCCCTGATGATCCGACACCAGCGAACTGGGAGAGTAAGACCCTTCCAACTAGAGGTTGGATCGGCGATCTTAGGACTGGATTTTAACCAGAGCGTGACATCAAGGGGAGGAAAAATTAGGGTTGGCTTTGCCATACTACAAAAACACGAAAATGTAGTGGTTTTTGTAAGTGAACTCTACTAGAGTAGAAGATCAGACTCAACTACCAATTGGATTGCCCTAAGGGTCTCAATTGCAGTCTATTTTCTGTTAAGTTAACTCACTTTGCCTGAAATGGGAGGGGCAATTAGGTTAAGTTAATTGACAAAATTAACGTTTTAGCGGCAAGCTTTGTTCTCTTGGGTTCTAGGATGGCGGTAGGGTATTGGGGAAGTCATCTTTTTTCAGGGGACTGGGTAAATCCAAAGAGAGTCCATCAATGATAACAGCTTTCACAATGGGGTCTCGTAAGCTTACCCACAAACTGCAATGCTTTTCTGTAATACTAATCACTACACGAGTTTCATTGTAAGTGAGTTTACAGCCAAACTGATAGAGTTGGGCCCGGAATTGAGGGCTGAGGGTATATAAACGACAAAACATTTCCTGTTTGTAGTTCATTCCCTCTTGAATCTGGTCATTTAACCAGAATTTAAAGGTAAAAAGTGTATTTTCCTTAACGACCAGAGGTAACACAATAGTTTGGCTGTAAAATCAACAGACTAGATGTGATACTTCAAGACTAAAATACATGAGTGTACTCTTAATCTTAAAGATTGGTGAGATTAAACGCAAATTGGGCTTTGAGACCGGACATGTTCGACAAAGTTAGAGAGAATTTGTAGTCCAGCGCGGTCGGATTTTTCAGGGTGAAATTGAACAGCCATGAGGTTGTTTTTGGCGATCGCCGCTGTTACACATTGAGTTCCATGGGTCACCGTTGCTCCGCAGACCGCTTTATCTTGGGGATCGACATAGTAGGAGTGGACAAAATACATCCAAGAAGTGGTTGATAAATGCGTCCATAAGGGAATATCCGGTTGGGTAAAGTGCAAGTGATTCCATCCCATGTGGGGAATGGTGATTCCCGGCTCCCAGTGAAAACGACGGACTGCTCCAGGGAGGATACCTAGACCGGGTTGCTGTCCTTCTTCGCTGTAGTCAAACAGGATTTGTAATCCTAAGCAAATACCAAGAAAAGGTTTCCCACTGGAGATCGCCTCTTTAATCGGATCTTCTAAGTACCGCGATCGAATATGCTCCACGGCTGGATCAAAGGCCCCTACCCCCGGTAACACCACAGCGTCTGCTTGGTGTATTTCTGTAGCTCGGTCGGTTACTTTGGGGGTTGCACCGGCTTTCTCCAGTCCCTTACAAACCGAGTGCAAATTACCCATATCGTAATCGATGACGGCGATAACTGACATGGTATTTTATCCTTACTGAATGGGCAAATATGCCCTTATTGTAGGTTATTCTTGATGTAAATTAATGTAACAATTTCCGAGCATTTGCATAAAAATGGCTGATTTCAACGGAGAACCCGATAGAGAACCTCGTTCACCTGTGGTTAAATATGCTGTATTAGAAAGGGGTTTATTAATACTTAGCTCAAGCCAATGTTCAAAGTTTTCGTTTATGGGACGCTCAAGCCCGGTGAAGTGAATTACCAGCGCTATTGCGAAGGGCGTATCGTCAAAGAAGAAGAGGCGATCGCCTGGGGGCGTTTATTTTTGCTACCCATGGGTTATCCAGGCCTGACTGTAGGAACGAAGCGGATTGAGGGATATGTACTCCATTTTCAGGATTCACACCTGCTCGATCAGCTCGATCAATTAGAGGGCTATCACCCCGACTCACCCTTAGAGGATAACCAATATCTACGCCAGTTGATGCCTGTCTTTCGACCAACTGGTGAACCTCTGTGTGATGCTTTGGTCTATGTGATGAGTGTAGAGAAGATTGAGGGATACGGGGGCACTGAGTTACTCAACGGCTCTTGGTCTCCCGTATCTGATTAGCGGTCATTCTGGAGCATTTGATGAAGATCGCCCGTTGCATTAGGCATTCCCAAAGGATTGTTATCCGATTTAGGGATATTAATCAGGGGCTGATCCAGGGCGATACGCATCAGAGCTGGCGAGGTCGGGGTTTCCGCTATTTGGGGGAACAGTTGGTTAGAATTGGCAAAGGTTGTAGATAGGGCTGCCACTGCAGCAGCGGCGATCGCCCCTGTTCCCCATAAGAGGGCGGTGCGTTTGGGTCGTCGATCTAAGCGGCCCATCACTTGAGTAACCATATCCTCCACGGGTTGCTCTTGGGGAGGAGTGGGCAACATTTCAAAGCCTTGACGAAGTTTAAGCAGGCGTTGATAGAGACATTGAACCGTAGGGTCATTGTCTAGCCATTCTTCCACCTGTTTGCTTTCCGAAGCACTGACTTCGCCATCAAGATAGGCACTGAGCAGTTCAAAGCGATCGCGTTTTAACATATCAGGTACACCCATATGTGAATTGGGGTTGCTGTCATTCCAGGAAGTCAGATGGGATAAATATCCCTCCTTCTGGGAATGGGGTTGACAATCAAAGTGAGGAGTCATAGGGGGTCACCTACCAAGTTGATAAACTCAAGATCACACTTAGTTACTAACCCAAGATAGTGTACACCTAATGATCCTAAAAGGGGTATTTAAGTTTCCAATTAATCTTAAGATTTCTCAACACGAAGTCTGAACAGGTCAGTTTTTCTTCTTAGCTATTGAGATACTTCTGAAGTTGGATTTGTAAGCGTTGACGCGCCCTAGCAATCCGAGATTTTACCGTTCCTAGAGACACACCCGTAATGTCGGCAATTTCTTCATAGGCCATCCCTTCGATTTCCCGCAGGATAATCGTTGTGCGGAACGTTTCTGGCAAATCGGCGATCGCCTGTTGCAATTGTTCGTAAAACTCGGTTGTGGTTAGACTTTCTTCTGGGCCTGGATCGCCAGCCGGAAGTTCCCAACTGATCTCCTCATCATCAAACCGGCGTGGGGCATCTAAAGAAATTGGAGGTCTTACCCGTTTACGCTTGCGGAGTTCATCATAAAACAAATTTGTCGTAATCCGACTTAACCATCCGCGAAACTTAGCCGGATCGTTCAGACGCTTCACATTACGATAGACCCGAATCCAGACTTCCTGACCTAGATCTGCCCGGTCTTGCCAATCTGGAGCCAAGTGATAGAGCATCCGATTAACATGGGATTGATATCGCCTAACCAATTCAGCAAATGCCAATTTATCAGGGCGAAGACCGGCCTGACAGCGCATAATAAGATCGGTGTTTGAGAGTTTTTCGGGCTGCACAGGTGCTTGAGGAACTCCTGCCCCAACCGTTGACCAGGATAAAGAAACAGATTGACTCATGGACAGAATTAGTGCTTAAACACTCCAGTCTAGACATGACGTGGGGTTTTGCTCTAAGTTCCCGTTCAATCTCTCCCTAGTGTACCTGAAACAGGGCATTATCCCTAGGATTAAAGCACAGATCATTCCAGAGGTTGAGGCTTTTTCTCGTAAGTCTGTGCATAATTTTGTAACAAATGGCTGACCTGAGAAAGAACGTTATCCGTTTTACCCAGGGCTTGCCGTTCGGGTTCTTGAGGTTTTTCTTGGTTCTTAGAAATGGCCGCACCAACCTGTTGCTTAATTAAAGCCATCAGCTCTTGTTTGGCTCGATCCCGTTGATAGCGGGCCCCTTCTTCGGTCGTGGCATATAGGGGAGGTAGGCGGTTGAGAGCATAGGCCGCCACATCTCCCAAATCTAGTTTAATTCCTTCTTTTTCTTCGATCGCCGCTACATAAGTCATGGACTCGGTTAGCACTAATTCTTCCATCACATTAATGAATTGCTTCCGGGGAACGGCCACGACTTCACCGGTCAATAAACACCCCATTAACCGGTCTAAAGCCATGTATTCCTCAATAGATAGCTCTGAGGCATTATCACAAATATTCCCTACCTCAGCTTCCATGGCTGGGGTTAAATAGCCATCCTTGAGGGCCTGTTCCACAATCTCTTGGATACTCATAAGGCTGATCTACTCCACAGTTTCCTTGCTCACCATTAACGATACACTTTTCATCCATCTTCCCCCAGTTTGCCCCAAGAATTTCTACGATCCGGATCGCTTTGATCTTGTGAAATATTTTAACCTCTGAAGATTAATGGATTTATTCAATGCCTTCATAGCGCCAAGGCACAGGATCGACAGCCACACCATTCACATAGAGTCCCCAGTGTAGGTGAGGGCCAGTTGAAGCACCTGTTGATCCTACTGTACCAATGACTTGACCCGCTTCCACCCTTTGTCCTTCCTGCACGTTAATGGTGTGGAGATGGATAAAAATGCTCAAGATTCCCTGGCCATGATCGAGTCCAATGGTGTTTCCATGGATTTCAAACCCATCGACTTCTCTACCGACGAGGGAAATGATTCCCGCAGCAGGGGCAATGACCGGGGAACCGGTAGCTGCGGCATAATCAACACCCCGATGGTAGTAATTGTCAGCAAATTCACCGTTATAGTAGCGTTGAACGCCAAAGACGGTGGAAACATACCCTGAACTGGGGCGCAAAAAGGGGCCGTTCCAGAATTTTTGGGGAGTAACCAGGCTCTTGAATGCATCTACGCTGTCAAATTCGTGGTCAGTTCCTTCAAGAGCAGCATCGCTTTCGGATAACCAAATGCTTTGGGTGGGAAAGGTGCGATTGCCCATTCCTACTCTAACGGTTTCGGTTTTTCCATCTCCTTGAACCTGAATCGACCAGGTCCCGGGATTATCTAAGGGACTCGATGGAATCAAGGCCCGAAATCGATTGGGACTTAAGGGAAATACGGGGTAAGTTGTATTTCCCATCTGTACGGTGGGGGAGTCTGGGGTGGTGACCTGAATTTGTATAGAAATGGTATCTCCAAGCTGGGCAGATTGGGGATTAACCCGAACTTGTAAAGCTTGGAGGGGCTGGCTTAGGGCGGCCCAAGAGATTAGGGTAAGCAGGGTGGATTGATATCGGGTAAAGATGTTCATCGAGCGATCGGGGGTTTAGGGAACTCAAGTATAAAGACAAGGACTTAGGGTTTAGGTTTTATAAAAACAATCGCTTGTCGCCAGACGATAGTGGGTTGTTCATAGTGATCCATCAAGCAGATACAGTTGGCATCTTGCCAAACAATCTTGCCTACAATTAGATCGTCGGTGACTAATTTGAGTTCAACTTCATTTTTTTCTTGGATGAAGTTCTGGATGTTGCGAACACTGGGTAAACTCGTATCAAACTCGGACATAGTTAGAGGGCCAATGATGGTTTAATGTGGGAATTAGAGACTCCCGAACAAAGTTTAACAAGGGATGTCTGAAAATGGGAGTGGGGCGGGACTGGGGAGATGGGGAAACCCGGAGAGGGATTGACTCATTGCGTATTGCCTATTGTCTGTTCTCTATTACCAATTACCATGATGAAAATTGAGTAGGGTAAGGTTATGGAACTCGAATTTACGAAGTATCAGGGATTGGGGAATGATTTTATTTTGCTGGATAATCGGGGAACTCAGGAGCCTTTGATTACGCCGGAGCAGGCGGTTGAATTGTGCGATCGCCATTTTGGCATTGGAGCTGATGGAGTGATTTTTGCCCTTCCTGGACAGGAGGGGACGGATTACACCATGCGGATTTTTAATTCCGATGGTTCGGAACCCCAGATGTGTGGCAATGGTATTCGCTGTTTTGCCCAGTTTGTCGCCCAGCTAGATGGGTCTGGAAAGGAAGAATATCAGATTTCGACTTTAGCAGGGGTAATGGTTCCTAAACTGGGGTCACAGGGTCAGATAACGGTGGATATGGGCATTCCTCGCTTAGGAGGGGCAGAGATTCCCACCACCTTGGGATCGGAAAGCGATCCGGTGGTAGATCGGGCATTGGAAGTGGCGGGACAATCCTGGTTAGTGACCTGTGTGAGTATGGGAAATCCCCATTGCGTGACGTTTGTAGAGGATGTGGAGAAAATTGCCTTAGAGAAAATTGGCCCCCAATTTGAACATCATCCAGTTTTCCCAGAACGGATTAATACGGAATTTGTACAGGTTCTAGCCTCCAACCGGGTGAAAATGCGGGTTTGGGAGCGAGGTGCTGGGATCACCTTAGCTTGTGGGACAGGGGCTTGTGCAACGGTGGTTGCTGGAGTACTCTCTAAGAAGTGCGATCGCCGCACGACCGTAGAATTGCCAGGTGGCGATCTGGACATTGAGTGGGCTGTAAACGATAGACTATACATGACCGGGCCGGCTCAATCGGTGTTTACTGGCCAAGTTGTAATCTAAAGAGGACAATTCATGGGTGGGGGAATTTATCTGATTCAGGATGAGGATCATTTAGTAGAGATGATGGAACAATCCTATGATTCAGAAGAGCGCCTGCAAGAGTTAATTGAAAAATATCCTAATCTTTTAGCAGGCGATCAGATCGATCGAGCAACCCCTAGATGGTGGTTAGGCATTACTCGTGAAATAACCTCCACCCTAGACGAGGAAGATGATAATAGTTGGTCTTTAGATCGCCTATTTGTGGATCAAGATGGTATTCCTACTTTGGTTGCCATTCAGAAAGAGGATAGCAAGCGATCGCGCCGGGAAATGATGGGCAAAATGTTAGAGTATGCTGCCCAACTGCCTTTACACTGGCCCGTAGAATCGGTCATTGCCCAATTTGAACTCAATTGTCGCGAGCAAGGGCGAGATCCAGAACAGGTGTTTGAATCCTTCTTAGGAACTGATGTGGATGAAGAAAAATTCTGGCAGAAAGTCAAAACCCATCTACAAGCGGGCAAAGTCAGATTGATTTTTGTCTCGGACGAGGTTTCTCCAGAGTTTCGGGTGATGATTGAGTTTCTTAATCCCCAAATGGACCCCTTGGAAATTTTAGCCTTAGAAGTTAAGCAATATGTGAGTGAAACGGGGTTAAAAACCTTGGTTCCCCGCGTGATTGGCAAAACAGCGGAATCCCAGCAGAAAAAGGCCAGTACAGTCCTAGAGCGCAGGCGTTGGGATCAAACGTCATTTTTCTATGAATATGGGGCCCGACAGAGCCAGGAAGAGGCGCAAATTGTACGCCGGTTGTATGATTGGGTAATCCAAGATAAGCCCCTGCGAATTAAATGGGGCATGGGAGATACCTATGGTGGATTTTCGGTTTGGGTGGCTCCATCCAATGCCCCCAATGCTCAGATGAGTGAGTTTTTTAGTATTAGTATTGATGGGGTGCTTCAGGTTTCGTCTAGAAGCTATGCTATCCTATCTCCTTTTGATAAAAAGAAGGAATGGAACTATTTAAGAAATCAGTTTAGTTCAATTGGGTTATCCCTCCCGGTCGATCCTGTAGAACCGAGGTTA
The DNA here is from genome assembly GCF_982964205.1 of Roseofilum sp. Lineage (NCBI taxonomy): Bacteria > Bacillati > Cyanobacteriota > Cyanophyceae > Desertifilales > Desertifilaceae > Roseofilum > Roseofilum sp. Next base: position 84,644 of record NZ_CEZBFX010000006.1, read on the forward strand.
ACCAGTTTTGTCTTATCTAGTTTACAAGATGAGTCTGCCTTAAATCGGGTGATCGATGTATTGGAGGCAGTGCTGAGTAAGGTGATGGGGAATAGGGAATAGCAAATTGAGGAGCAAAGCGTGAGACAATGACAGGTTGAATGAGTAAGAGCAAGCTTTATGTCCCAACCCTTGACTGAGAATCGATATCCAGAAGTTCTATCTATAGAGTGGTCTGTTGTGTCCCTTTCTGAGTCTACGGGAGAGGGACAAGAGTATGATTTGTATTTGAGTATAGCCTGCGGCGATCGATGGGAACCTCTGGGAAATGGCCAACTGCAATTTGGCTTGAAGGGGGGGGAATTAGCGCTGAGTTTGAAAGAAGGGATTTGGTGTTCAGAAGCGGAGCAGGAGCCGGATTTGAGCGGTATTGGAGCGCAGGCGATCGCCTCTGGAACCCCAGAAAATCCCACCTGGACGTTAACTCCACTCAAATCAGGGCAGATATTGGCAGGTTCGATCTCTCGATGTAAGTGGGGGCGCATTCAAGCCACGTCTAGTCAAGGAGCGTTGGAAGCTACGTTTTCTCTGAAGGCTACGGAGATTCAAATTATGGGGGCAGAAGGGTTATGGCTCCATCAAGTAACGCCGAATCAAGTGGCGATCGCCGAGCAAAAACTAGCCCTCATGCTGCTACAATCACAACTGCAACCCTACATCAGTCGTACCCTCTGGCAAGCTCAAGGGAAAGTGGAGATGCCACCGAGCCATCAACCTAGCTTTGACGGAGCAACTGCGTTAGCTCTCATTACCCAAATTACCACCGCCAACACCGACAATTTCCAAGAACTTGCGGAAATTGCTGGCTTAAACCTCGCTCAAGACTTAGCTGGAGCCAAACTCTTAGGTACAAACTTAAACGGTTTAGACTTGAGCGAAGCCAACCTTTGCCGCGTCTATCTGCGCGGAGCAGAACTCTGTGATGTCGATTTGAGTAGCGCCAATCTCCAAAATGCCAACTTTGGTGGAGCCGACTTAAGCGGCGCTTATCTTAGTGATGCTCATTTAGAAAGGGCAAACTTCCACCGCGCTAGTTTAGCTCTTGCCAACCTCAGTGGAGCTAACTTAAGCGGCGCTGACTTTACTGAAGCGAATCTCAGTAATGCTAACCTCAGCGATACCCAGTTAACAGGTGCAAACTTTACTGGAGCTGACTTAACCGGTGCAGGTATTGTGCTATCCGATCTGACTAATACTATCCTCGATCGAGCCAAGGTTCACGATACCCGATTCAAGGATAATCCAGGATTAACACAAGCAATGCACGATTCCCTGTTGCAAAGAGGAGCTATTTTTGAACACGACGAGACAGAATAGGGAAAAGAGCAAATTTCAAGGGTAAAAAACGTTGACCCATTACCAGAGTAAAGCGCTGTATTGAGGTATAGTATTTAATCTATGGGTTAGAATTGTCATTGCGACCGGAGGGAAGCAATCGCCAAGATTGGGTGATTTTGCGATTGCTTCATTCCACTTCGTTCCATTCGCAATGACTGATCTCTAATGATACTGTACTCCGTTACAGCGCAAAGTGCTGTATTATGAGGATAAACTCGACACCACCAGTTTTGCTCTAGATCTTGAAACGTATCTGTACGGCATTGGCATAGGTGACTATTTGAGAGTTGCCATTCTATTCCATCAAAATATTGTGCAAATGTATTAACATCCCTTTTATTAGAACCACATTCTGCTGATAAACTGAAAAGCCATACCATTGTTATGAACTCCTATGATAGATAAACTTAATCAACTCTTTTCAAATTGTTAGACTATTTCTCTTTAAGCCTGCCATTAATCGATCCTTAGGAGGCAAGGGGCTTAAGCCTCTTGTGAGCGCGCATCTTCATAGAGAAATGGTATTAGCTCATTATTCATTTTAGATAAAGGGGGAGAGCCATCCCCGTAAAAAGTAGTAGATCAGAGCTAAGTATTCATTGGTGACTTTCGTACTTAAGGTGAGGGCTTGGGAACTGGGAATAATATCTGCTAAGGTGATTTTTTTCCACATCGGGGCATTTTGAATGGTAATGAAGTCTGTAGGGCTGGGAATTACTTTGATTTTTAACTCGGAAAAGGTCAGCTCTGCGCGATGCATTTGTAAGGCAGAGGTGACCAGAATAACCGGGGTTCCTTGTAATCCTTGAACTTCAAGAATTTTGCTCACTTGTAGGGCAGCACGATAGATATTATCTCCTTGAGAAATGGGTTGGAGATTAGAATTATGGACTCCAAAACGCTGGAGTAAGTTGACAATATCTTGGGCTTCGTTCGTATTTTCGGTAAGCGTAAGACTTTCTACCCTAGAGCGTCCGGTGACAATGATTTGTGGGTCTTGATTTTGGGAAACGGAGGCCCAAAATATTTCTAGGGTATGAAAAATTAGGTTACCGCGATCGCTCAATTGCACATGGCGATAATTTTCGGTCGTCACGGCTTGCGTTGTATCTTGACCCAAGAGAACAATAATTCGTGCTTGTTCCATGAGGGGCACTGGACAAGTGGCTTGACAGTTCAGATAGCGTTGTTGGGTACTTTTGACGGATTCTGATTCTGCCTGATATGCCAAGCTATAGGCAACCAAGGGCAGGCTAAAGAGGATTAAAATAGCGAACCCAAACCAGAGCAGTGTTTTTCCCGGTTTGGCAATTTCCTTGCCTTTGAAGTGCAACATTCCCGATAAAATCAGGGTAATCGAGAGTCCTAGGGGGGTGAGGGGAAAAACACACAATCTCCAAATGTCTGCCACTACCACTGCACTGGGATTGAAGAAGGTGAGGATAATCAAGGTAAAAATCAGGATTCCCCCTAACCAGGTATAATATTTCTTGGGAATCCATTGCAGGAGAATCGCGTAAGCAATGACTGCAATCAGCAGCCACAGCAAAAGCCGAGTAAGTAGGGAAAAGAGCATACTGTGGCCTGTCTGGGTTGATGACTGGTGAATGAACTGCCTATCACTATCTCCTATTCGCTGCTGTCCGGACAAGGGGCCATTTTTGCTGGCTTTTTTGACGGTAATGGATGCCGAGAAAATCAAGCAATGTTATTATTGGCGATTTAATTGCTCGTGCTATTGCCTTGAGATTTAATAAAGTCAATAAACTGCCGTGCGGTTCTGCCGGAGCGCCCATTATGGCGGGTTGCCCATTGTAAGGCTTGATATTCTAATTCTGCACCCGTGAGAGAAACTTGATTAAGGGTGGCTAAATGTTTCACCATATGCAGGTAGGTTCTTTGATCGGCAGGTTCAAAGGTGAGGGTTAAGCCGAAGCGATCGCTAAACGATAGCTTTTCTTGTACTGTATCCCAATAGTGAATCTCTTCGGCATCTTGAGGACGGGGGCGATCGCCAAAAAATTCCCGAATTAAGTGACGACGGTTGGAAGTAGCATAAACAATGACGTTATCGGGTCTAGCGGTTAAATTGCCTTCTAAGACGACTTTCAGAGATTTAAAGGCATCATTATCTTCTTCAAAGGAGAGATCGTCAACGAAGATAATAAACTTTTGCGGCAGATCCCGCAGCCGTTCGACAATGTTGGGTAAGTCTTTAAGGTCGGACTTCGTTACTTCAATTAAGCGTAAGCTATGATACTGATGAAGTAATCCTTTAATCAAAGAAGATTTGCCACTGCCGCGACTGCCATATAAGAGGACATGAAGCGCCGGAGATCCAGCAAGTAAGGCTTCGGTATTCTGTAAGAGAGCTTGTTTTTGTTCTTCGTATCCCACTAATTCCTTGAGTTGAATGAGATCGGGATAAGAGATACCTTTTAATTCTCCCGACTGCCAGCGCAAGGCTCGATATTCACCAAAGATTCCAGTTCCATGGCTTTGATAATAACGGATTAATTCCGGCAGTGCATCCGCCCAGTTTTTAGTTTTTCCTAGCAGAGGGTGAGCAGAAGAGTCCATTACCCAGGAAACCGGAGGTTCTGGCAGATTTGCCACCCATTGCACCCACAACCCGATCTGTTCTACCACTGGAGGTTCTCCTTGACAGAGGGTTTGTAGGGTCTGTAAATCCTGCCTTGCAGCAGCGATCAGGGGACTGGGAATTTTGGCTAAGGCAAGGTGTTGCACTTTGCTCGTAAAGGGGTTATGGTCTCGGACAATTTGTGCCAGCAGATAATCTGACCAACTTTTTTGCACATCTGCCAGGATTCTAAACCAATGACCGTATGCCTTGAGACACTCCAGGGACTTGGGTTCGGGTTGATTGAGTTGGTCTAAGAGGTTCAGAAAGGCTTGCCCGACTTCATTATGGAGTACATTTTGATAGAGAAGTAGGGAAACCGCTTGATGTTGGAGTGAGGCAATTTTTTGTTGCGCTGAAGGGTTTAGGGTGGTCATATCAGCATTTGGCGATCGCATGGAAATTTACATGGTATCCGGATCGTTGGGGCGATCGGCTCATTTATAGCGCTTCGCGCTAGGGAATAGGGAATAAGGTCGGAGAATACACGAATGGTCTTGCAATAACGTTGATATAGTTAGCCGTCGTCATGATTATCACTTAGTACCATTACTATTGACTATAATACAGATAAAATTTTCATCAGTATGTCCCGCGATCGCTACCCTAAAAACTGGCAAGAAATCGCCACTTCTGTCAAAGAAGCCGCATCTTGGCGTTGCCAGAAATGCGGTAAACAATGTCTTCAACCCCATGAGAAAAACAACGGTTTATCCGTTTCAGAACGTCGAGCAATGACCTTAAATGTTCATCATCGCAATTTTCGCCCAGAAGATAACCGCTTAGAAAATCTAGTCGCTTTATGCACCGGTTGCCACCTGGCCTACCACCAAAATCGCCGGGGAAATGTTCCCCCAGGACAATTAGAATTATGGTAATGGGCAATCAGTAATCGGTACACCTATCCTTGATGGCGCTTAAATGGAATTGTATTTCCTTTTTGCGTTTCTTCTGGAGTTTCAGCCTCTTCACGTTCTAAATTCGGGGCTATCTTAGAGTCTTCTTCTTTCAAAGAATCTTTCTTTTCTGGATCGTGCCAAGGAGAATCGTAACGGTTCCACGGCAAAATTGGCCTTTTGGGTAACTTATTGGTCAGTACCGTAATATTATCCTGATCCGGTTCCGGCAGGTTGACTTTCTTTTTGGGAGGATTGGGATTGTCCGCAGTGGAACTCATAGGGCAAAGTAAGTCAAAACAGTAGGGAAACAAGCCATCCCTGGACAGAAGTTAGCCACTACCATATCCGTCAGAATCACCAGTGCCAACATCCAAGTCGCATAAGCAGCATAGGAGAGGGATTGGGAGATATCATCAAGGCGTTGTTTATTGGCATTATAGGCTTCTGACCAGTTAACCAACATTTGTAGTTGATATTCCTCTGGTGAGAGGGAGAGGTAAGTTTCGAGGAATTTGCGATCGCCTAAATTGGGGCTGACTGCCATTTGCCGAGGGAGAAATGCCGAAATCAGCAATGTAAAGTTTACAAGAAAGCCCAGCAACTCAGCAACTGTGATCAGGTTAGGTACTAGCACCAACCGAGATAGGGTTAAACTGGTTAGCAAGGCTCCATTCGTTACAAATAAGATATTGAGTTTAGTGGTTAGGGTTTGGTTTTTCTGTCGTTGTTGTTCAAGGACTTCACGGGCATCTCCAACAGCAAGTTTTAGGGTACTGGCAGATAAGGAGTCTTCAGAAGGTTCAGGAGCAAGGGCATCAAAGAGGGAATGCACGATGGCAGTCATGGTGGTAGGAGGTTTTATTCAGTTATAGGGTGAAGGGTGGAGTTAGCCAAAACCTTGGCCAGTGCTATCTTCTATTATGCTAGATGTCGAACACCTTTGGGAAGAGGGCTTTTACTCGATTTTGGCGATTTTGTGGATCAGGGAGAGGGGTCGCGAACTAGGCTAAATTACAGATCGAGGCGATCGCTCTGTTTAAAGAAAGCTTCTTTTTTGCCCAACTTTAATATTCTAGACGAAATCCCTGAAATATAATGAGGTCGATATCTTAGGATCAGGCAAGTTTATGGGTCAAATCATTCGGAAAATCTATTTACACTGGAGTGGAACTCACTATAACTGGGCAACTCCTGGTCATTACCATACTATAGTCATGAGTGATGGCACGGTTAAACGGCTCACCGGCTATGACCAAATGTTGCGGACTCATACTTATGCCCGCAACGCTAATTCCGTCAGTATCTGTTGCTCTTGTATGGGAGGAGTTGCTTGGCGAGATTATCCCCCTACTAATATTCAGATTGACAATATGTGTAAAGAAGTTGCATCCCTAGCCCTAGATTTGGGTTGGGGTCCCAACGATATTACCATCTCTACTGTCATGACTCATGCAGAAGCAGCCGCCAATCGGGATTTCTCCAAGTGGCAAGCTTGGCGAGGTACAGGAGTTTCTTTTGGTACAGCTAGATACTATGGTCTCCCCCATGATAATTATGGCCCCATCAGTTGGCATGATGGATGGCCCGGAGGAACAGCAGAGCGCTGGGACTGGTGGCAACTGAAATCTTCCGATCGCGGTGGTGTAGGGGGTGATATCCTACGAGATAAAATCCGTAATTTCATGCAAGCTGCTGCCGATCCAGACTTACAAAAGATCGAAAATTATCAACAGGAAACAGAATGTCGGCTCTTCTTTGGGGGGCGAGTAATTTCTACAGGATATATCCTGTCTGATAACCGGTGTTATGCTCGGTTATTAGATTTAACCTCACCCTTCCAAATCAGAATTGGTACAGTCCAAAGCGGGGACATCCGGTTTATTAACCTACTTTCGGATAAATACAAACCTAAGTATATGACCGATGCTCCCATTATTCCGAATTTTCCCAATGTTGACATTTACCTAAATCGTCCCTTGGATGTGAATGGAAATGCTGTTGGTGACCAAGATTTCCCTGTACAACCCTTTGTGCAAGGAGTCTTATTAAAGCGTTCTACTTATGTCATCTTGGCAGATTTCTGTAAAGAATTAGGCATTGATTATGCTTATCGGGGTGCAGATAAGTCTATCCATTTAGGCACGAAAACAGCCCCTCCCATGTAAATGCTTTTTGTCTTGGTGACACTCCGCTTAACAAGGGGCTTCAGCCCCTTGTTAAATAACGGTTCTTTCTGGGTAATGGGTTAAGTTACTTGCCAAAGCCTATCAAGGCTTCATTGAAGCGATGGTTTAAGCTGAAGGGGAATTTAGTTACTTGAGTCAGCACCATGGGTAGAGCTTTTATTTCGATAGTAAATGGGGTCTTCTCCGTCTTTTGCCGTGACGTTTTCATAAACGCCGTCATCCCGCTTTACTAATTTACTAAACCCTAAATTTTTGTAATCATTATTGCTTGTGGGAATGCTAAGCATAGGAGCGCTCACCAAACGACGCACCGGTTCATCTAAGGGGGTATGTTCAGGATCAATCTGGGCTAATTCACACAGTTTCCCCCAAGTTTCGATGGTCTGATTCAGGGAATGAAAAACTTCGACCCGGCGATTATTACTAGGGCAGAAATAATCGTAGAGAGGCATAATAATCTGTAAATTGGGAAAAAGGTTGATCTATACTTTAGTATATAGGGCTTAGAGACCAATTTCAATAGATGGATGGGTCAAGGTTCGTTTGTGTCGATCAATTGGGCGATCGCCATGGGTAAGTCAGTTTGAACGCAGCGGAGAATTATCTGTACTAACGGATACAATTTGAGGTTGTGAAGTTTTGATAATTAAAGATTACTAGGAGAGTGTAAGTAGGTTATGCTAGACCTTCTTAGCTAAGATATCCTAAATGGCTAAAGCGATTCATTTGATTGTAAGGGGCATAGACGATGATTCAACAGCGACACTCTCAAACGCAACAGTTAAGAGATTGGGCTTATCTGGGTATGGAAAAATATTTCCGCAAAGCGATCGCCTATGAACAGAAGGTTTTAACCGACCAAGATCCGGAAGATTTACACCAGATGCGGGTTGGAATGCGGCGGTTACGCAGTGCAGTGACTGGCTTTGCCCCTATTTTAGACTTACCCCCCCAGATGAGTAACAAGCGGATTGGTAAAATGGCCAGAATTCTGGGAGAGTTGCGAGATTTAGATGTGCTGCAAGAAGCTCTGCAAGAGTATCAACCCCAAGTAAAAGCGAAAGAGCAACCCTTATTAGAGAAAGCCTTGCAAAAATTATCCAAACGACGCTCTAAGGCTTTCAAAACCGTGAAAAACTTCCTCAAGAGTAAGACGTATAAGAACTTTAAGCAGTCGGTAAACACATGGTTGCAAGAGCCGCACTATCAGAATTGGGCAGAATTACCAGTTAATAGTGTATTACCCGATCTATTGTTACCTTACATTAATCAATTGTTGCTACATCCGGCTTGGTGGGTTGGGGTAACTGTAGAGGGAGAAAAAATTAAGCGGCCAACTCGGTTAACCCTCAAGGGGGCTGAATCCCAGATTTCACAACAGGGCGAAGCATTGCACGATCTGCGAAAACAAGCGAAACGAGTACGCTATCAAATGAGCTTGTTTAGACAGCATTATGGGCCGGTTTACCAAGAATATGTGCAGGAGATTAAACAAATTCAGGAAGTCTTAGGCACGATTCAAGATACTTTGGTATTGGAAGCTTTTTTGGATGAAGTTTTACCTTCTAACTGGAGACAGGAAGGACCTGGATTGACTAAGCTGTTGACTAAACAGCGTTACGAATGCTGGAAAGAATGGTACAAGTTGCAACAGCGGTATTTAAATGAACTGGTTCGTCAAGGACTAAGACAAGCCGCGATCAGCCCCTTGATTGCGATCGCCGTGACTGAAAACAATACACTGGTATCAAAAGACCTGCCGGAAGATATGAATTCTGGTAAAACAACCAACCATCGTCATCTGCATAATAAACATTGATCCCCTTTCTTTTCGTTGATGATGCTCGACGCAACAAGGGGTCTCCAGCCCCTTGTCTGCCAAAGTATGGATGAATGGCAAGCTCAAAGAAAGGGGATTAAGATTCAACGTCCATCGCTTGTTCTACCCAACTATCAAATAACTCTTGATTGTCGGCAATCCACTGATTCACATGGAGATCGATATCTTCGGGGGTATTTTCTCCCTCTTGCATTAGCATGTTTTGAGCATTAATATCGTCAATTGGAATTTCTACCACTTCAAAGAGCTTTTGAGCAGAAGGATTGGCTTCCACAAACTCTTTGTTGGCAACAATCCTCATGCGATCAACAACAAAACCTAGATTTTTACCGTTAGCTGTGGTATCGGCTTCGGACACTTCCCCTTGTGCTTCTGGCAGAGCTGTATAGGGTACTTCTATCCAAACAGTCTCTTCACCTGGTTTCAATACACCACCAACCCAGTAAGGATTCCAAGTGTAAAATAGGACAGAATTGCCGGCTTGGTAGCGAACTATCGTATCAGCGATCAAAGCAGAATACTGACCCTGATCGTGTTCAATAGTATCGCGCAAACCATAAGCATCTAAATGGTGTTCGATCACCAACTCACACCCCCAACCGGGATCGCATCCCGTTAAATTGGCTTTTCCATTACCATCGGTATCAAAGAGTTTGGCAATTTTAGGGTCTTTGAGCTGTTCTAAATTGGTAATTTTATATTCATCGGCTGTTTTCTTATCGATTTGGTATCCTTGTGATACCGCAGGGGTTAGCACTCCAATGTGGGCTAATTTTTCATCCCCACCACTATTTTCATAAAATTCAGTGTGTAGCCTTTCCCAATTTACAGCAGTGTATTGTATATCTCCGTTGCCGATCGCTGCATAGAGGGTTGGAAAAGTAAGTTCTTTGGGAATTTCAGTCTCGTATCCCAATTTCTCTAAGGCTTTGTTGACAATTTCAGTGTGAAACCGCGCTTCTAGCAAGTTAGTATGGGCGGCAATGACTGTTACTCCTTCCCCAGGTAAGCCGCCAGAAGTTTCTGTGGTATTATTGCCACCAGAGGTATTGTTACAGGCGATCGCTCCCAAGAGCAACCCAGCTAACATTGTGCCCAAGGCGAACGATTTTATTCTCAATTGGATCATCGATTTGCTTCACTAACACAACAATTAGATCTCTCCTCTGTTTACCGATTAAAACTGGACTCAAAAAATATGCCAGAGGATATGAATTCTGGTAAAACCACCAACCATCGTCACCTGCACAATACACACTCATTCCTTTTCTTTTTGCTGATAATGCTCGACAAAACAAGGGTCTCCAGACCCTTGTCTGCCAGCGTGTTCATAGATAGCAAGCTAAAAGAAAATGCAATTAAGATTGAGCCTCCATTGCTTGTTTGACCCAACTATCAAATAACTCTTGATTGTCGGCAATCCATTCATCCGCATGACGTTGAATGTCTTCTGGTGTATCTTCTCCTTCTTGGATTAGCATGTTTTGGGTATTGATGGCATCAATGGGAATTTCTACCAGCTCAAAGAGTTTTTTAGCTGCCGGATTAGCGTCTACAAACTCTCTATTGGCAACAACCCGAATGCGATCGACGACAAAACCGAGATTTTTGCCATTGGCTGTGGTATCGGCTTCAGATACCTCTCCTTGTGCTTCAGGTAGATCGGTATAAGGAACTTCCAGCCAAATGGTCTCTTCACCAGGTTTCAACACGCCACCAACCCAATAAGGAGTCCAAGTGTAAAACAAAACGGGTTCTCCTTCTTTGTAGCGAACCATTGTATCAGCGATCAAGGCAGAATATTGGCCCTGATTATGTTCTACAGTATCTCGCAACTCATAAGCATCTAAATGGTGTTCGATCACCAACTCACAACCCCAACCGGGATCGCATCCCGTTAAATTAGCTTTTCCATTACCATCGGTATCAAAGAGTTTGGCAAGTTCGGGGTCTTTGAGCTGTTCTAAACTGGTAATGTTATGTTCATCGGCAGTTTTTTTATCCATTTGGTATCCTTGTAATACCGCAGGGGTTAGCACGCCAACGTGGGCTAATTTTTCATCTCCGCCACTATTTTCGTAAAAGTCGGTGTGTAGTCTTTCCCAATTCACCGCAGTGAAGTCTATATCTCCGTTACCGATCGCCGCAAACATGGCAGGGTAGGTCAGTTCCTTAGGGGGTTGAGTCTCGTATCCCAATTGCTCTAAGGCTCTGTTGATAATTAGAGTTTGAAAGTGTTCTTCGAGCAAGCTACTCTGAGCATGGGTTAAGGTTATACCTTCTCCAGGTAAGTCCTCGGAGGCTTGTTCCGTAGTATTTTCGCCGGAGGTATTGCTACAGGCGATCGCCCCCAAGAGCAACCCAGCTAACATCGTACCCAAGGCGAGCGATTTTATTCTCAATTGGATCATCGATTTACTTCACTAACACAACAATCAGATATCTCATCTGTTTACCAATCACGGTAGCATAAATAATTTACGTCTTCCTTTTTTACTCGGTCCAAGCTGGATGAGAAAGGAGTGAGTCCATCACCCGAACCCCTCGCAGTTGATTCGTCAGGGGTAAATGTCCCTTGGGAGCGGTCAAATCCCAGATAAATCCACCTGGATACCGCGTCCAAGTTTTTCCCGTGCGCCATTGAATTTTGGGCCAGAGTTTTTCCCAGTTTTTGCCCAAGGATAACCAGATCTCCCGTTGAATGGAGAATCCAAATTTACCTTCGGAATACACGAGCCACAGGGTATTAATCGTGTGTAAATCAGTTCGGGGAAATTGGTTCACTTCGGAGAAATATAACCATTTCCGAGTCATGGCACTTTCTCCTGCGAGTTCGCACATTTTCAGGAGCGTCAGGCGATCGGCCTCTTGGAATTTCTGCTCGATCAACAGCGCTTGTAGGGAGTTATAATCAATATCGCGATCCGTATTTAAAGGCACTATTCCTTGGGGAAACTCACGGTTGAGAAACTCTTGCACCACAGAAGACTCAGATGCTCTGAGTTTTAGGAATGCCGTTCCCTGTGTCCAAGTGGGATGGTGGCGATCGCTCTTAGCCAAAAAATCCATCAGCACCTGTTCCCCGGAGCTCCCCAAAGTGCTGAGAGTCTCAATGGTTTTCAGTTGGGTTTTCCCATTCGGCGACGAGAGGGCAGTAGAGAGTTGTTCGAGATCGGTAAGTTCAGGCACAGAAACAGCAATTAAATCTTTGAATCCCTAATCGGAATCATTGTACCACGAGGGATGGAGAAGAGGGGAAAAACCCTATTCTTTGATCGCTGGAATTTCCACCACAAATTCCGTACCCTGTTCCGGACTCGATTGAAACCATAAACGTCCGCCATGTCTTTGGGTGATAATTTGATAGCTAATGGATAGTCCTAAACCAGTCCCTTTACCGATAGGTTTGGTTGTGAAAAAGGGATCAAACAAACGAGGTTGTACTGACTGTGGAATTCCAGAACCATTATCATGAATGCGAATAGCAACCCATGCATCTCCTAGAGCTTCTGTCTTAATCGCGATCCGGCTGGGATGATCTTTCAATGTTTTGCGGTCTAATTGCTGCTGTCGTTCATCAAGGACATCAATGGCATTACTCAACAAATTCATAAAGACTTGATTGAGTTGTCCGGGATAGCAATTGATTAAGGGAAGTTCCTGATAATTTTTAGTCACTTCAATAGCCGCACAACTCTGACAGCATTTAAGGCGATTTTGTAAAATCATCAAGGTGCTATCAATGCCTTCATGCACATCGACTGCCTTAACTTCTGATTCATCCAAACGGGAAAAGTTACGCAAGGATTTGACAATTTCCCGAATTCTGACGGTTCCTACTTGCATGGATTGCAGGGTTTTAGGAAAATCTTCGCTGAGGAAATCAAGTTCGATCGCCTCTATTTCTTGTTGGATGGCTTCGGGAGGTTGGGGATAATGCTCTTGATAGAGCTGCACCAAGGATAACAGGTCTTTGGTATAGGTTTGGGCATGGGTTAAATTTCCATGAATAAAACTGACTGGATTATTGATTTCATGGGCAACTCCCGCCACCATCTGTCCCAAGCTAGACATTTTTTCACTTTGAACCATCTGAGCTTGAGTGTGTTTTAATTCTTCCAATGTCGTATTGAGTTGCTCGGTCCGTTCTACCACTTTGAATGCTAAATCTTTTTTAGCTCCTTCCAATGCCTTAAACGTGAGCTGTAACTGAGCCGCCATACGATTGAAGGCTTTGGCTAGGGTTCCCAATTCGTCCTCTTGCGAGAGATAGACTCGTTGAGTCCACTGTCCCTTAGAGAGGTTCCATACGGCTTCTGTCAAATCGGTTAACGGTTGAGTCACCCAACGACTAAAATGCCAAGTAATTGAACCAACAACAATTAAGGTGAGTATACTGAGAGTAATCGCTGAACGATGATAATAGTTCTGGGGAGCAGAGACTTCGGAGGTTTGCTGCATGAGAACAACTCCCCAACCATTGGCTAATTTGACAGAGATGGATAACCAATGGATGCGATCGCTATCTTCAAATTTTAAGAGTCCTTCTTTACCTTTTAAAAGCTGTTGAACTGGGGGATAGGAGCTAAAATCCTGAAGGTTATTTTGTCGTAATTTCCGGTTTGGATGGGCTAACAGTTGACCTTGTTCATCAACGAGAAAGGCAAAACCCGTTTTCCCAATTTGGGTTACACCAATCACATTAGAAAGTTCCGTTAATACCATACCCATGCGGATCACTCCTTGGGGATGGAAGCGATCGCCGGTTTCTGCATAAACGGGGGCGGAAAAAATCACTGCGGGTTCTCCCGTCCGTCGAGTGATAAGGGTTTCACGGGTAATGGGTTGTCCTTTCATGGCTCCTTGGAACCACTTGCGATCGCTAAAATCGATCGGTTTAATCGTTTCTTGTTCGCTCAGGGCGATCAATCTACCCTCTTGGTTTGCAGCTCCAATACTCCAAACCTGCTCTTGATAAGTATGGTGAGTAGATTGTAATCGGGGACGTAGCTGTTGGGGAGTCAGTTGAGAGAGTCCAGGTTCACGGCTGAGGTTTTGTACCAGTAAGGTATTCATCCGATCCCATTGCGTGACGCGATCGGCTAATCGTTGGGCTTGAAGGTCAAGAATTTGTTCACTCTCCTGGTTAATGAGCCGTCCAGCATCGAAAGCTTGCAATTGCAGAGCGCCTAGGACAATAGGGACAACCCCTAACAGGATAAAGAGAGTCATGCGCGATCGCAAACTCCCCATTAGCCCGATCCCAATCCAACGCCCTGAAGAAGAGCTACAGCTAGGATTCATCTTTCTAGCAGATGAAGAACCAGATAGAGTAACCATGGAGAACCTCACATCAACCCCTTCGGCATGAAGTACAACTATCTTATAATTGAGATGTGAAAAACTTGTGACAATCTTGCTATCTTTGAGAGGATTTCAAGGGATTGTTGTAAAGATTTTTTAATAGATACGTCCTTAATAAAAGGATAGTCTTAAAAATTCAAAGTTGAATTCATAGGTATAGATACGGTTCAATGCTTCAGGATCAAACGCTCATCCGTAATCTCTGATACAAAATTCAACATTCTCATTTTAATCCAGAACAAAAACACCAAAATCACCCAACCTTACTCTCATTTTTTGCCATATATCTTCAAAAAGATTTAAAAAGAAACATTTAAGTTTTTTGTATTCTTGGTCGAAATGGAAAAAATCCGCCTATTGTAGAAACGGATGACACCCAGTTGTCCTCCATGAAGTGAGGTTTACTGGATATAACTCATATGAACCTTTTACTGATTTTTGTCCGTTCCCTGTGTTTAGCCATTTTACTCAGCTTTGTTGCTCCTTGGATTCTGATTGGAGGAGTTATGGTTGGCTTGGATGTAGGAACTCGAATTCCTGGATTAACCACCCTATCCCAAACCGGAGAAAGCCTCATTTGGCATTTCTTAGCCATTTTTGGCAATGGAGAACCCCTAGAAGGATTACTGGTGCTTGGAGTCACCTGTAGTCTAGTTGGGGCAATGTTTGATGCTTTTGCTTTTTATCGAGAACAAATTTGGCATACTCATTAAGTCATTTGGCCTAATATCCCGATGACAACTTGGTTTATGAAGTTTGTTTAATCAACAAGGCTACGGGAAACTGGTTGAGAATCTCCCGCATCCATAGAGTATTTTCACCTTGGATTTCTTGCCCCGTAATCGCATCTTTCCACACCGCAGAAGACCCCGTGGGTAAAGAAATCCGAGTTTCATGCCAAACTTGTTCCCCCAAGGGGTATTCATCTTCCTTAATTAATTGAGTTAAAAACCGAGGAGCGATCGCGATCGCACTTTGCTCATTCCAAGTCCTCATAAACGTTACAATATGAGACTTTAAACTCCCATTAACCGGCAACTTCTGATAATCTCCCCGTTGAAACAAGTCTTGATAGTCTTGACGGGCCTTGAGAGACTGAACAATAGTAAACAGTTTAATTTTGCCATCTTTTGGGTGCTGGAGAAGATTGGTAAATAAAGCAGACTTATTCTTTTTCCACTGCGATCGAATTTCATTAAGCAACTTTAATCGCTTCTTAAAGTCCACTGGCCGTCGGTTATCTGGATCGACCAACGTTAAATCCCATAACTCCGTTCCCTGATAAAAATCAGGCACACCCGGAACCGTAATTTTTAGCAGCGTTTGCGAAAGGGAATTGAAAATACCATAATGTTGAATTTTCTGCTGGAATTGACGGAAGGAAGGTAAAAACTTATTCTGCTTCGTCTCCTTAAATAAACTATCTACAAACTTCAGAAACCCTTCCTCATAAGCCGTATCTGGACGCAACCAGGCCGTATTTACCTTCGCTTCCCGAATAGCCTTAATTAAATACTCCTTAATTCGTTGTACAAATTCCCCTTTATCTTGGTCATCAAAAGGATAAATTCCCAACAGAGTCTGATAGAGAAAATATTCATCATTGGGAGTGGGTACATCTAAACCGCGCACCGTATCTTTATACCCCGCATTCATCTTTTTCCAATCTTGTATATAGGTACTCCATTCTTCCGGAATTTCCGACAGTACATTAATTCTAGAACGCATATCTTCCCCCCGTTTTGTATCATGGGTAGACGTGCCATTCATCGCATGGGGCCAATTTGAAGACCGCTCTTGATTAAATCCATGAAACTCTTCTAGAGAAAACCCAAATTGACCGGGGGTAGAACCCACCTCATTTAAAGACACCAAGCGGTTATAGATATATAAAACCGTATCCTCTACCGACTTGGCCATCAGCGGCCCCGTGAACTGCTGTTGACGCATGACAAAATGCAGCCATTGTTTTTTATCTTCTGGGGTTAAATTGTCATCAAATTGTAGCAACAAGAACTTTTTAATAAAATTAATTTCATTAATTAACTCATTCAAAAAGCTAGGAATATTTTCTTGCGTCTTGGCAATCACTTGAGCAATACAGTCTTGGTCTAGGGTACTCACTTCATAATTGACTTCCTCTCCACTGACTTCTCCGCTAATATAGGTTCGATAGACCGAGAACGCTGCCATCACTTCCACCAAGGCCGCTTTTAATCCATAAATGGTAAAATCACTCGAATAGCGATACTGGTCAGCAATCCGTTTGAGCAAATTTGCTAAGTTATCAATATCTCCTGCTAGATGTTTTTCCAGGATTTTGCGTTTATTCTCATCAATCAACTTATCACATTTCAATATATCACCAATAAATTGACTATAGCACTGGTTAAATTCTGTCTCTGAGTCTTGATAGCAAAAAATCCCATTGATATAATTTAAGAAATCATAGCCAGTCGTTCCTTCAATTGGCCAATTCACTCTCAATTTCTCATGAGGTTCGATAATTTTTTCTGCTATAATATAGGCATTTTCCGCCTGATTCCTCAATCGAATTAGATATTGTTTGGGATCGTACAGGCCATCAATATGATCGATTCTTAACCCAGTGATTTTATTTTCTTCTATTAACCGCAAAATTAGCTTATGACTTTTATCGAAAACGGCTCTATCTTCAACTCGAACGCAAATCAAATCATTGACGGTAAAGAAACGCCGGTAATTGAGTTCTTCATTTCCAACTTTCCAGAAAGAGAGCCTAAAGAACTGCTCATTGAGTAAGTCATCCAGCAGATCAAAACTTTCGGGTTTACCCACTTCTCCATTAAAGACTTGAATATTCTCTTCTATAAAGGCTTTGATTTCAGGATTGTCATTCCACAATTCCCAAATCATGCTTTTAATAAAACTAATCTGTTCGTACCGTTCTCGGTAACCTGCACTGCTGGGAATATATTGAATAGCATTAATCGCATACAATACACCTAGAAATTTAACAAAATCCGGATGAGTTCTGCCTAGCTTGTTTCGCAATCGCTCGGAATTATGGTCTAATATTTTGCCATAAGACTCAATTTGGATCGGAAAATTCCAATCCCAATAGTTAATCGTAAATCCTTTTTTTTTATACTGGATTTTTAGCTCTCCACTTTCTAGACAATCCCCATAAAATTTACCTAAAAATGGGGCTAAAACTCGATGTCTAATGCCTTCATAAGGATGTTCCCAATCAATATCAAAATAGTCTTTGTATTGAGAGTTGGGACCATTCTCTAGCACATCCACTAACAAGGGATTTTGGCTACTAAAGGCCATATGGTTAGGCACAATATCTTGTATCCAACCCAGGTGGTGTTTTTGCACCCCTTTAATGAGCTTTTCAAACTGTTCTTCTCCACCGAGTTCGGGGTTAATTTGATTGGGATCGACTACATCATAGCCATGGGTACTGCCACTTTGAGCTTTTAAGATGGGGGAAGCGTAAATATCAGAAATCCCTAATTCTGATAAGTAGGGAAGAATCGACTGAGCCATTTCAAAAGTAAATTGGGGGGTAAATTGGAGTCGATAGGTCGCGGTGGGAATTTTCATAGAGTAGTATATCAGAAAAACAGTTCGGATTGATTATAGCGTCAATCCAGGAGTTATAACATTTTTCTCCGAAGTGGCGCTTAAAAAGGTGCTAACAAAGGGCTGAGAGCAATTTGCCTTAATAGAAAGGGTATTTGGTACGCAATCAATAGAATTTAACGCTAGGATTGAGTATACAAGACAAATCCCCAACTGGAGAGAGTGATTTCTTTGCCTGCGCTCAGTTCTTGGGGGTTGGTTTGTCCGGAACCGCTCCATTGTGGATCTGCAGAATCGAGGATTTTTATCCAAACTCCAGAGGGAATGGAGGGGGTGAAGGTAATCGGATCGGAGTTGAAATTTAGACAGATATAGAGATGGGAAGTGTTAGCATGACGATGGAGGATAATCACGGAGGTATCCGTGGGATGTATCACTTTTGTATGCTCTTTTTTAAGGGAGGCTAAAGCGGGATGAGTTTTGCGTAATGCGATGAGGGTTTTATGGAGCGATCGCAGAATTTTATGATTTCCTTGTTGCCCTAATTCCCAGTTTAAGGTCGATTCCTCAAATACTTCCACACTTTGGGGGTCAGGGACTTCTTTTTGCCAACCAAATGACTTAAATTCTTCAGCTCTTCCTTTGCGCACGGCTGCCACTAAATTGGGGTCGCCATGGCTGATAAAATACTGAAAGGGCGCGGTTTCTCCATATTCTTCGCCCATGAATAACATGGGGATAAAGGGAGAGAGCAATACAGCGGCTGCTGCTAATTTTAACCGATCGAATCCGACTAAGGTAGAGAGGCGATCGCCCGCTAATCGATTTCCCACTTGGTCATGATTTTGGATACAGACCACAAAACACTCCCCTGGATAGCTTAACGAAGAGTTCCCATGGGAGCGCTGACGGTGAACAGAATACTGGCCAGAATACACATAACCTTCCTGATAAGCCTTCGCCAAATGGCTCACCTGACCGAAATCTTGATAATATCCTGAAGTCTCTCCGGTTAACACGCTATGGAGAGCATGGTGAAAATCGTCACACCATTGACTATGATGGCCCCACCCACCCGTCTCGCGAGACTGGAGAACGCGCACGTCATTGAGATCGCTTTCCGCAATCAAATAATGGGTATATCCCAATTTTTGATCCAATGCTTCCACCGCTGCCCCCAACTGTTGCAGAAAGGGTTGGGCGCTAAAATCATAAATGGCATGAACGGCATCTAAACGTAGGGCATCGATATGATATTCCTCTAGCCAATAGAGGGCATTTTCGATAAAGAAATTGCGTACAGGGTCGCTATAAGCATCGTCATAATTGACCGCATCTCCCCAAGGCGTGCGATATTTGCCCGTGAAATAGGGGCCATAATCCCAAAGATAGTTACCCTCCGGGCCAAAATGGTTATAAACCACATCCAGAATGACGGCAATTCCTGCTTGATGACATGCATTCACCAGGGTTTTTAGTCCATCCGGCCCTCCATAGGAGGATTGCACCCCATAGAGATAGACCCCATCATAGCCCCAGTTGCGACTGCCCGGAAATGCAGCAACGGGCATCAGTTCAATGGCGTTAATGCCTAAGTCAAGTAAATCGGGCAGTCGGTCAATAATCGCTGTAAAGGTTCCTTCAGTTGTAAACGTACCCACATGCAGCTCGTAGATCGCATATTGCTCTAAGGGCAGACCGTTCCAGTCTTGATCTTGCCAGACAAACCCTTGATGATCCACTACTTGCGAGGCATCGTGAACCCCTTTCGGTTGCAGGGAAGAAGCGGGGTCAGGACGGTCTACGGTGGTGTCGAGTTGATAAAAGTAGAGACTTCCTGGCTGAACATCACTAACGGTTGCTGACCAATACCCCTGTTCCTCTTTTGAAAGGGGAATTAACCGCTCTTGGAGAGAAACCAAATGAACAGCAACCTCTTGGCGTTGAGGGGCCCAAACTCGAAATTCACACTGGTTATTTCCCAAATATTGAGATCCAATTTTCATCTGTTTAAGACCCTTGAGTGCATTATTTGATCTTAATACAGGATTGGCCCTTCACCCCAGATGGAGGAATGGGGGGAATTGCTGCTCGATATAGCATAATAGGGAAAGCTGGTGTTTCCGGACCTTAACATCATGGATTGGCAACCGGGAAAAAAATTACAGACAAGTACAGGATTGAGGAAGTCCTGGGTGAAGGAGGATTTGGCATTACCTATAAGGCCAAACATCTTACCCTGGGTTCGTTCTGTGTGATTAAAACCCCCAGGACAAAATTTCGCCAGGATTCCAGATACTGAAAGAGGAAAGCTACGAGGAAATTATTTAGCTGCAAAAACGACAGAGAATACTCTTTTCTCTTCTCTAGACTCTAGCATATAAGCGTTTCCCAGCATTCATAATTATTTCTTATCAATCTCATCGGTACGGTATTCTTACGTTTGCGGATTTCATTACCTGCCATGAATCAATGTTCATGTGGCGAGGAGCCGAAACAATGAATCATGAACAATGAACAATGAAGAATATCTGGCTGGTTGCCTCTAAATAATCGACAAAAAGTAATCTAGAATACAGAAATTAGACCTATTTTCTGCATTTAGACACACTAATCCTATCACCTGCCCCATTCATCAGTAGTAATTTTCTAAAAAGTTCGCGACGTGGGCAGGGTTATAACAATTGGCTAACATAAACTTTTCCCCCACTGCCACCACCTCCGGATTATTTTGTCGCCACTTTTCATAGTCCTCCCTCGCCTCTTGCTCTCGTTGACTCGGCTGTTTCTTCTTCTGTTTTTTGTTAGCATTTGACTTATTTTTGCGCGTCAACTTCGGTAAAAGTTTATTGCCCCAATAAAAAGGTTTAGTTTGTTTTTCCTTCGGCTGATACTGATGACAAAACTGGCGATATTTGCGGCTACACTCTTCTAAATCTTCTCCCAAAGCCAAAAATGCCGGATGCCAGGTGGTTATGCCATCATCCCCTAAGCGCTCATACACCCCATACCCCTCTTCTATCACTCTAGGCAGAGGAAAATAAGAAATCAGGCTCAAGGGA